>NZ_JBFRKI010000016.1:24592-134181 GCF_041469245.1 Vibrio sp. 10N.286.51.B11
AGCAGCTGCTTTCTCAAGCCTCTGACGTGGAAGGCGATGACCTGACTGCTAGCGGCCTAACGGTTGGCGGTGATGCAACCGTTACTCAAAACGATGATGGCAGTTTCACGATTACGCCAGATGAGAACTTCAATGGTGACATCGATATCAGTTTCGATATCTCTGATGGTACCAATACGGTTCAAGCATCAGCTGACCTAACGGTTAACCCAGTTAACGACCTGCCAGTCCCTCAAGATCAACAGTTCAGCGTTGAAGAAGATGGCACGCTCATCTTCACCGATGCAGACCTGTTAACAGGTGCTACAGACATCGAAGGTGATAACCTTACAGTTGAAGGTGTGACCTACGATGGTGGCGACGGTATTCTTACTGATAACGGTAATGGTACGTACACCTTTGCTCCGAATGAGAACTTCAATGGCGACGTAAACTTCGGTTTTGATGTATCAGATGGTACCGATACAGTCTCTGCAAACATCGATGTGAGCGTTACGGCAGTTGATGATGCACCTGTGTCAGGCGACCTAGCGTACTCAATCGACGAAGACGGTTCGATTCGTCTAAGTCAAGAGCAGCTTCTATCGCAAGCTTCTGACGTAGAAGGCGATGACCTGACAGCTAGCGACCTTACGGTTGGCGGTGATGCAACGGTTGTAGCTAATGATGACGGCAGCTTCACCATCACGCCAGATGAGAACTTCAACGGTGACATCGATATCAGCTTTGATATCTCAGATGGTACTAACACAGTTCAAGCTTCGGCTGACCTTACAGTTAATCCTGTAAATGATTTACCAGTCCCTCAAGACCAACAGTTCAGTATTGCAGAAGACGGTACTTTACTGTTCACAGACGCGGACCTGCTTACAGGCGCGACAGACGTTGAAGGTGATAACCTGACGGTTGAAGGTATCACTTATGAAGGCACTGATGGCGTACTGACTGACTTAGGTGAGGGCTCATATAGCTTTGCGCCAAACGAAAACTTCAATGGTGATGTGAGCTTTAGCTTCGATGTGTCGGACGGTACCGATACGGTGTCTGCAAACATTGATGTTAGCGTGACTCCTGAGAACGATCCGCCTGTTGCGGGCTCAACGTCCTACACGGTCAATGAAGATAATTCGATTACCATTTCTGATGCACAACTATTGGCAACATCTTCAGATATTGAAGGTGATGTATCGATAGACAGCGTGACTTACTCTGGTAGCGACGGTGTCCTTGAAATCAATGGTAACGGCACTTACACCTTCTCGCCAAATGAGAACTTCAGCGGTGAAATTGCACTGGATGTGGTTGTTGCTGATGAAGATGGTGCGACCGACTCAACGACCGCGGGCATCATTGTTCTTGAAGTGAACGATCCGCCGGTTGCAGGCCCTACGTCTTACACCATTGATGAAGACTCAGTACTTACCTTCAGTGAGTCTCAAGTGTTGCTTAACGCCTCAGATGTAGAAGGGGATGTTGAGCTTGTTGGTATTAGCTACGATGGCCCTGAGGGTATCTTCTCAGTAAATGGTGACGGCACTTGCAGCTTCGCTCCAAATGAGAACTTTAATGGCCAAGTTCAGCTTGATGTCACCATTCGTGATGAAGATGGTGCAGAAGTGGAAACCGTCATCAATGTTGACGTATTACCAATCAATGATGCGCCAGTGTCTGGTGATTTGGCTTACAACGTTAACGAAGATGGTTCAATCACACTGAGCCAAGATCAGCTGTTGTCTCAAGCGTCCGATGTAGAAGGCGAAGATCTAACCGCAAGTGACTTAACAGTTGGTGGTGATGCGACGGTTGTAGCTAACGATGACGGCAGTTTCACCATCACACCAGATGCGAACTTCAATGGTGACATTGATATTCAATTCAACATCACTGACGGTACTGACACGGTTCAAGCAACCGCCGATCTTACTGTTAACCCAGTTAATGACTTGCCGGTTCCTCAAGACCAACAATTCAGTATCGCAGAAGACGGTACGCTTCAATTTACAGACGCCGACTTACTTACCGGTGCCACCGATATTGATGGCGACGACTTAACCGTTGAAGGTATTAGCTATACAGGTGGTGATGGCGTACTGACCGACCACGGTGATGGTACTTATACCTTTGCGCCAAACGAGAACTTCAATGGCGATGTGAACTTCAGTTTCGATGTGTCTGATGGCACAGAAACAGTCAGCGCTAACATTGATGTGAGTGTGACTCCTGAGAACGATCCGCCAGTTGCGGGTTCAACCTCATACATGGTCAATGAAGACAATGCCATCACAATTTCTGATGAACAGTTGCTAGCTAACTCTTCGGATATTGAAGGTGCGGTGTCGGTTGATACTGTGACTTACAGTGGCACTGATGGTGTGTTCCAAGATAACGGCGATGGCAGCTATACCTTCCTTCCTAATGAAAACTTCAGCGGTGATATCAGCCTTGATGTGATTGTTGCAGATGAAGAAGGTGCAATTGATGAAACCACAGCAGGTATTACCGTTCTTGAAGTGAACGATCCACCAGTTGCGGGTCCAACGTCATACACCATTGACGAAGATTCGGTTCTGACGTTCAGTGAATCTCAGATTCTTGTGAATGCTTCGGATATCGAAGGCGATGTAGAACTTGTTGGCATTAACTACGATGGCTCTGACGGTATCTTCACTGTAAATGGTGATGGTACATGCAGCTTTGCACCCAACGAAAACTTCAATGGTCAGGTTCAACTGGGTGTGACCATTCAAGATGAAGATGGCGCAATGGTTGAAACACACATTAACGTTGATGTATTGCCAATCAATGATGCGCCAGTATCGGGCGATTTGGCTTACACCATCAATGAAGATAGCTCCATCACGCTAAGCCAAGAGCAATTGCTAGCAAGAGCAGGTGATATCGATAGCGACAACTTAGAAGCTATCAACCTATCTACTGATGAAAATGCGACCATCCAACACAATGATGATGGCAGCTACACCATCACACCGAACGCAGATTACAACGGTGACCTAGATCTGAACTTCGATATCATCGATAACGATGGTGGTTCAGTTCAAGTTGGCCTAGACATTACCGTGAATCCGGTTAATGACTTGCCACAAGCGCAAGATCAACAGTTCACGATTGAAGAAGACGGTACGTTACTCTTCACCGATGCTGACCTGCTTGTAGGCGCGTCGGATGTTGATGGTGACGAGCTGTCGATTGAAAACGTGCTCTACACTGGTGCAGATGGTGTTCTTAGCGATAATGGCGACGGCACATATAGCTTTGCTCCAAACGAGAACTTCAATGGTGATGTTCAATTCTCATTCGATGTCTCTGACGGTACTGATTCAACATCAGCTGTTATTGATGTCAGCGTAACGCCTGAGAATGACCCACCAGTAGCGGGCTCAACATCGTACACAGTTCAAGAAGATGGCCAAATCACGATCAGTGATGAGCAATTATTGGCAAACTCTTCCGATGTAGAAGGTGATGTTTCACTGTCTGGAGTATCGTACTCCGGTGATGACGGCTCTTTTGTTGATAATGGCAATGGTACTTACACCTTTACGCCAAATGAAAACTTCGATGGTGATATTTCACTAGACGTTGTTGTCGTTGACGAAGACGGTGCAACCGCAACCACAACCGCTGGCATCGATGTTATCGCTGTGAATGACGGACCTGAAACTTCGGGCATTCAGGCTGAAGTCGATGAAGATAATTCAATCACCATTACTCAAGAGCAGTTACTCGCTAATGCGACCGATGTTGAAGGTGATGAGTTAACGGCATCTAACCTACAAACCAACGATCCAGATGCGACAATTGTTACTAATGACGATGGTTCATTCACTATTACGCACACAGAAAACTTCAATGGCGAGTTGGACTTCACATACAGCATCAGTGATGGTGAGAATGAAGTTCTGACGACACTCGACTTGACGGTTAACCCTGTCAACGATGCGCCAGAAGCGGGCGATGAAATCTTCATCCAAGCGCAAGAAGACCAAACAGTTGGTGTGACACTTCGTGAAGAACCAGCACTACGTTTAGACCAAGCGCCAGAAAACGGCATCATTGAAGCAAATGTGAATGACGAATGGGTGGTACTGGAAGTAGGACAAGAAGTTCCTGCAGATACCGAAGTGCGCTTTGTTCCAAGTGAAGATGCTCTTGCTGAAGGTACACACACCACACAAATCGGTACGTTTGACGATAACGCGAGTGTGGATGATTGGGGTACAGAAGTTGACCCTTATACGCGTGAGTTCTCAGATGGTGACTTAACGGTAACTGTTCAAAGTAACGATGACCCTCTTGGTGCCTGGAATGGCAACACCCACATTGGTCATGGTATCGGTGATACTGACCGCCAAGGCTTAAGTGGTGATGAGAAACTGACGGTTTCAGTTGAAGGTCAAGACATCAATGAAATCAGTTTCCACCTAGATGGTTTGGGTGGCTGGTTCATGGAAGAGTCTCGTCACTTTACAGAAGTAGAAATCAAAGCGTTCAATGAGGATGGCGACCTAATTGACTCGATGACTTACCACAAAGAAGACCGTGGTACTTTCGAGACAGATTACACGCTAACGGTTGATCAACCAGTGTCCTACTTTGAGCTTGGTACCGTGCAAGGTAATGGTACTTACGTCGTTCAAAACATGACAGTGTCACAAACTTGTCATGATGAAGCGGTGTTTACATCGATTGGTGTAGATGGCTCAGAGATTACTGAAACGGTTGAGTTGAATATCCATGCGGGTGACAACGAAATCGAGTTAACGGCTGATCTTCCGAATATTACTGTCGATACCGATGGTTCTGCCCAGTTTGCTTCGGTTGTGATTACCGAAGAGCAACTACTGGCGCAAGCATCTGATATTGATGGCGACGACCTTGATATTGAAAATCTAGAGCTAGTGGGTGAAAACTCAGAGCATGCAACACTCACCGATAATGGTGATGGCACTTGGACGGTAACACCGGATGAAAACTTCCATGGTGAAATCGAACTTGGTTACCAAGTTACCGATGGTGAGCTGACAGACAGCAATATCATCAATATCAATTTCGAATCAGTAAATGATGCGCCAATCGTTTCTGGCCCGATTGTTCTATCGACAGATGAAGATGAAGGTATCACGTTCAGTGCAGATGACTTGCTAGCGAACACCACAGATGTGGAAGGCGATACGCTGTCTATTTCTGACATCACTTACGGTGGTGATAACGGTGAGCTAGTTGATAACGGCGATGGTACGTTTACCTTCATGCCGAATGAAAACTTCAATGGTGAAATCGACATCGACTACAAGGTGTTTGATGGAACTGATGAAGTTGCAACGCATCTAGACCTAACGGTCGTACCAGTCAATGATGTGCCGGTTCCGGGTGAACCATTGCACACCCAAATGCTTGAAAACGGCTCCATGATCATCGAAGCGAAAGACCTATTGTCTGGTGCTACCGATGTTGATGGCGACATTCTTCATGTCGAAAACCTATTACTTGCAGACCAAACGCAAGGTACGTTAACGGATAACGGTGATAATACCTTTACCTTCGAACCTGCAGAAGACTTCTACGGTGAAGTGAATCTGACTTTCGATATCAGTGATGGCCAAGCAAGCGCACCAAGTACAGCAAGAGTTGACGTTGAAATTGTCAATGAAGGCCCAGAGGTTGGTGGTCCAATTGAAGCCGCTGTTGATGAAGATGGTTCAATCACTATCACTCAAGAGGATCTGTTAGCGAATGCGACGGATGTCGATGGCGACAACCTTGAAGCCGTTAACTTAGCGACCAACGATCCAAATGCGGTTGTTGTAGAAAACCCAGACGGTAGCTTCACTATTACACCAAGTGCAGATTTCTTTGGTGAGATTGAGTTTACTTATGATGTCACTGACGCGATCGAAACTGTTGCGGCTGACCTCAACCTAACCGTAAACCCTATCAACGATGCTCCAGACGTGCCTGACATGTCTTTCACTACGGAAGACGGTCAAGCGATTACCATTACCGAAGCTGAACTATTAGCACAAGCGACAGACATTGAAGGCGACGAACTGTCAGTTGTGAATGTGACGAGTGCAAGCGACACGGTAGAAGTCACAGACAATGGCGATGGAACATACACATTAACACCAGAGCAGGGCTTCTTCGGTAACGTTGACTTAGCGTTTGATGTGAGCGATGGCACTGATGTGGTTGCCGCAAACATCGACCTAAAAGTTGAGTTCGTCAACGATGCGCCAGAAGCGACGCCAATGGTGGCAGATGTCGACGAAGATGGTTCAATCCTCGTTACACAAGAAATGTTGTTGGAGAACGCGAGCGACCAAGATGGCGATGAGTTGTTTGCAAGCGCGCTTGAAACTAACGATCCAAATGCCAGCATTGTAGACAATGGTGATGGCACGTACACAGTGACACCTTCAGAGAACTTCAATGGCGATATTGCATTCACTTATGAGGTGAGCGACGGTGAGCTGAGCACGTCTAATGATATGACATTGACCGTTAATCCGGTGAATGACATTCCAATTGTTGCTCCAGGAATGTACCACATCGAAGAGGATGGCAGCATCCTGTTCACTCAAGAAGATCTATTGAGTGCTGCAATTGATATTGATGGCGACGACCTAAGCGTTACCAGCATCAATTACTCTGGTGATGAAGGCACAGTAACCGACAACGGCGATGGCACGTTCAGCTTCGTTCCTGAAGAGCACTTCAGTGGTGATCTGCAGTTCAGCTTTACTGTGACAGACGGTACGGATGAAGTTGAACAAGACATTAATGTTCACATTGAAGCAGTTGCTGATGCGCCTGACTTAGTTATCACGGATGGTGATGGTGTTAACGTCGACGACCAGGCGATTTTGGTTGAGCCAGGCGGTATTGTTGAACTGAACATTGCTGCGGCACTTGTCGACCAAGACTTGTCTGAAACACTCACTGTTACAGTAGATGGTGTGCCAGAAGGTTCGGTTATTCAATACGATAACGAAGGCGTTCTGAATGACCAAGAGAACGGTATCACCAGTTACAACGACACTGAAATCACAGTAACGTTTGAAGGTGAGACGGCTGGCTACCAAAACGCTGCGGGTTACTACAAAGTAGACGAAGACGGCAACATCACAGGTGTTGAAGTTGTTTACGAAAACGCATCACAAGTTGGTGGTGGCGGCGACCTTGTTCCAGGGCAAGATCAATTCAGCTTCCAAGTCGAGGAAGGCGAAAGCTTTAACCTGTTCTTAATTCCAAACGGACATCAGCACAACGACTTTGATGCGATGCAAGACGGTCAGTACGAGTTCCGTGCTGAGGATGGTTCGCCTGCGAACATGGATACGGTTGATCCTCAACTTGTCTTTGTGGCTGCTGATGGAACCGAGACAGTGATTCAAGGCCAAAATGGTGACGCGATCTTCCATGGTGGTTCAAGCTCTCAGCTAAACCAAGATGGTATCGAACATACTCGTACTACGGTTAATGAAGACGGCGAGCTGGTTTACGGATTTGAAGATTTGTATGGCGGCGGTGATGCTGACTATTCTGACTTCAACTTCACAATCGATGTCGGTGAAGTGAACAGCCAAATCTACAGCGGTGAAGTAACGGTTGGCCCTGATGGTACGGTGAACTTACCAACAACGGCTATCGAAAATGCGTTACAAATCCAGTTACCAGAAGACTTCAATGAGCAGCTTGAAGTTCATGTAACCGCAACTGCGACAGAGTTATCGAATGATGATTCTGAAACGGTATCTCAAACCATCTACATTAACGCGACAGGCGCGCACATTGAGCACGCACCTGAAGCACTTCCGGTTTCTGCAACGGTTGAAGAAGATGGTTCAATCATCATTACGCAAGAAGACTTATTGGCTAATGCGCGTGATTTAGATGGCGATCAGTTGACGGCTCTGAATTTAGCAACCGATGATGAGAGCGTTACGATTACCGATAACGGTGATGGTACGTACACATTAACGCCAGATGCTGATTTCAATGGCGATGTGAGCTTTACGTTTGATGTGTCTGATGGTGATGATGTTGTCTCTACCAACCTTGAGTTAACAGTTTCACCAGTAAATGACGGTCCAGAAGCACAAGACCACGCATTCACAGTCGGCGAAGATGGCGTGTTAACGTTCAATGACCAAGACCTATTAACAGGTGTAACGGACATTGAAGGGGACGACCTAAGTGTTGAAGGTGTAACTTACACTGGCGCAGATGGTGTCCTAACCGATAATGGCGATGGCACCTACAGTTTCGCGCCGAATGAAAACTTCAATGGCGATGTGAACTTCTCGTTCAATGTATCAGATGGAACCGATACGGTAACCGCTAACATTGATGTGAGCGTGACGCCAGAGAATGATCCTCCGGTTGCGGGTAGTACGTCTTACACGGTTCATGAAGACAACTCTATTACAATCAGTAACGAACAACTGCTAGCGAACTCTTCGGATATCGAAGGCGAAGTCGCAATTGATAACGTGACTTACAGTGGTAGCGACGGTGTTCTGGAAATCAACGGTGACGGTACATACACCTTCTCGCCAAACGAGAACTTCAATGGCGAAGTTAGCCTAGATGTTGTCGTGACGGATGAAGATGGCGCGACTGAAGCAACAACGGCGGGTATTACAGTCCTTGAGGTGAACGATCCGCCAGTTGCTGGCCCAACGTCATACACCATCGATGAAGATTCAGTACTGACTTTCAATGAGTCTCAAGTTCTGTTGAACGCTTCTGATATTGAAGGTGATGTTGAGCTTGTTGAGATCAACTACGACGGCCCAGACGGTATCTTCTCAATCAATGGTGACGGTACATGTAGCTTCGCTCCGAATGAAAACTTCAACGGCCAAGTGCAGTTGGATGTGACCATTCAAGATGAAGACGGCGCTCAAGTTGATACGTTTATTACGGTTGATGTATTACCAATCAACGACGTACCAGTATCAGGCGACCTTGCATACAGTGTTGAGGAAGACGGTTCGATTACCTTGAGCCAAGAGCAGCTTCTTTCTCAAGCGAGTGATGTAGATGGCGACGACCTTACTGTTTCTAACTTGATTGTTGATGGAGACGCGACGGTTGTTGCTAACGATGACGGCAGCTTTACCGTTACGCCAGATGCGAACTTCAATGGTGACATTGACCTAACGTTCGACATTAGCGATGGTACAGATACGCTGGTTGCGACGGCTGACCTAACCGTTAACCCAGTCAATGACCTTCCACAACCACAAGATCAAACGTTCAGCATCGGCGAAGACGGCATCTTGAACTTCACTGATGAAGACTTGCTGACAGGTGCGACTGACATTGATGGGGATGACCTGTCGGTTGAAGGCGTTACTTACACAGGTGCGGATGGTGTTCTTACTGATAATGGCGATGGAAGCTACAGCTTTACGCCAAACGAAAACTTCAATGGTGATGTGAACTTCAGTTTTGATGTGTCAGATGGCACGGATACAGTTCAAGCCAACATTGATGTCAGCGTGACACCAGAGAACGATCCACCGGTTGCAGGTAGCACGTCTTACACCGTTCATGAAGACAACTCAATTACCATCAGTGACGAACAGTTACTTGCTAACTCTTCTGACATTGAAGGTGATGTGGCAGTCGATAGCGTGACTTACACTGGCGCTGACGGTGTCTTTGAAGACAACGGTGACGGTACTTACACCTTCTCACCAAACGAAAACTTCAACGGCGAAGTTAGCCTTGATGTTGTCGTAACTGATGAAGAGGGCGCAACTGAAGCGACCACCGCGGGTATTACTGTACTTGAGGTGAACGATCCACCAATCGCAGGCTCAACCAGCTACTCAGTCAACGAGGACGAAGTTATCACCATCAGTTCAGAGCAACTGTTGGCAAACGCTTCTGATATCGAAGGTGAAGTGGCGATTGATAGCGTTAACTACACAGGTTCAGACGGTATCTTTACCGACAATGGTGACGGAACATTCAGCTTCGCACCTAACGCTAACTTCGATGGCGACGTAAGCCTTGATGTTGTCGTTACTGATGAAGAAGGCGCAACCGTAGCGACCAACGCAAGCATTGATGTTCTGCCTGTTAACGATGCTCCGGTATCGGGCGACTTGGCGTACAGCGTGGACGAAGATGGCTCAATTACCTTGAGCCAAGAGCAATTACTTGCTCAAGCGAGTGATGTTGATGGCGATGACTTAACAGCGGCTAACCTAACCGTTGGTGGTGATGCGACAGTTACAGCAAACGATGATGGTAGTTTCACTATCACGCCAGATGCTAACTTCAATGGCGACATTGATTTGAACTTCGACATTACCGATGGCGATGCGACGCTTCAAGCAACGGCTGACCTAACGGTTAACCCAGTTAATGACCTGCCAACAGTCGGTGAGCCACAATTTGTGACTCAAGAAGACACCAGCTTTACCTTCACAGAAGAACAACTGCTGCAAAATGCGGGCGACATTGATGGTGATAACCTATCGGTTGAAAATGTGGCTTCAGATAGCGGTACTTTGGTTGATAACGGCGACGGCACTTACACATTCGCACCGAATGAAAACTTCGACGGCAATGTGAATGTGACGTTCGACGTGAATGACGGTACCGCGACAGTACCAGCAGAAGCGACGATTGATGTTCAATCTGTGGTTGATATGCCAGAGCTGTCGATTGCGTCTGACTTGGTCATTGCTTCAGACAACTTCGAGTCTGGCTCAAACGGTTGGAATACCGGTACTGAAAGCTCACAAGGGTTCGAATCAGGTGACATGCTAGGTCGTATTGGTGGCACTGGTGGCGATGAAGCTGTCAGCAAAACTTACGACATTCCAAGTGATGTGAGCGAAGTTAATATCTCGTTCAGTTTCTACGAAATTGATTCTTGGGATGGTGAGTCATTCCAAATCTTTGTCGGCGGCGAAGAGCTTACTTCGTTAGACAACTCGGCGTTCCAAACTCAAGATGGCACGACAACGTTGTACGATTCAGCGGGCAATGAAGTGGGTGAAGTTGTTCACGGCGTGTCGCAAGGTGAAGGCTTCAGTGGTTGGAACGACCAAGCACACCAAATCAACCTAACGGTACCCGTTGAAGACGGCCAACTTGAGTTAGGCTTCGGTTCAACCTTGAATCAAGGTGTAAGTGATGAGTCGTTTGGCATCGATAACATTGAAATCACAGTGTCTGACGCGGATTACCAAATCATTGGTACCGAAGATACACCTGTACCACTTGATATTGATGCGGCGCTTACTGATACCGATGGTTCAGAAAACCTTGCTATTTTGATTGAAGATGTGCCGGAAGGCAGCTCGCTTTCTGCAGGTACCGATAACGGTGATGGCACATGGTCATTGCAACCAGGCGAGCTAGAAGGGCTAGAGTTTATCCCTTCAGGTGACTTCAATGGTGATGTGGTTCTAACTGTAAATGCGACATCGACTGATGTTGATACGGGCACCACCGCGACGGCAACCCAAGATGTGACGATTCATATCTCGCCAGCGAATGATGCTCCAGAAGTTGATGGTGACATCAGTGCTGTGACAGCCGAAGACAACAGCATCACGCTAACTCAAGAGCAGTTGCTAGAGCACGCTGTTGACATTGATGGTGATGATTTATCAGCAATCAACCTAACTACCAATGATGAAAATGCGACCGTTCAAATGAACGACGATGGCAGCTTCACCATTACACCGAGTGAAAACTTCAACGGTAATATCGAATTTAGTTACGATGTAACCGATGGAGAAGACATGGTCGCGGCTGGCCTAGACTTGACGGTAACACCTGTCAATGATGCGCCAGAGCCACAAGACCAAGCATTCACTATTGGTGAAGATGGGGTTCTTAACTTCACTGACGCTGACCTGTTAACGGGTGCGACGGATGTTGAAGGTGATGACCTAACAGTCGAAGGTGTGACATACACTGGTGCTGATGGTGTGCTTACCGACAATGGTGACGGAAGCTACAGCTTTGCGCCAAACGAGAACTTCAATGGTGATGTGAACTTCAGCTTTGATGTGTCAGATGGCACGGATACGGTTCAAGCCAACATTGATGTGAGCGTGACGCCTGAGAACGATCCACCAGTGGCGGGTAGCACGTCTTACACTGTGCATGAAGACAACTCAATCACGATCAGTAACGAACAGCTATTAGCCAACTCTTCAGATATTGAAGGTGAGGTTGCGATTGATAGCGTGACTTACACTGGCAGTGACGGTGTGTTCGAAGACAACGGTGACGGCACTTACACCTTCTCGCCAAACGAGAACTTCAATGGTGATGTGAGCTTAGCGGTTGTTGTTACCGATGAAGAAGGGGCAACAGAAGCGACCACCGCGGGAATCACCGTACTTGAGGTGAACGATCCGCCAATCGCAGGCTCAACCAGCTACTCAGTCAACGAAGATGAAGTTATCACCATCAGTGCAGAGCAACTGTTGGCGAACTCTTCTGATATTGAAGGTGAAGTGGCGATTGATAGTGTTACTTACACAGGCGCTGACGGTATCTTTACTGACAACGGCAACGGCACATTCAGCTTTGCACCGAACGCAAACTTCGATGGCGATGTTAGCCTCGATGTAGTGGTGACAGATGAAGACGGTGCGACAGTAGCCACCAGCGCAAGTATTGATGTTCTTCCAATTAATGATCCACCAGTATCGGGTGACTTGGCATACAGCATTGATGAAGATGGTTCGATTACTCTGACTCAAGAGCAGTTGCTGTCTCAAGCATCTGATGTGGATGGCGATGATCTGACCGCAAGCAACTTAAGCGCAGGCGATAATGCAACCGTTGTTGATAATGGCGATGGCACCTTTACGGTAACGCCAGATGCGAACTTCAATGGCGATATCGACCTAAGCTTTGATATTTCGGACGGCACCGAGTCGATTGTGGCGAACGCCGATCTGACGGTAAACCCAGTCAACGACTTGCCAACGACATCTGATGTTTATGCGAACGTTGATGAAGATAATGTCATCACTATCACGCAGGAGCAGTTACTTGCGAATGCCGCTGATATTGAGGGCGATGACCTTGTCGCTTCCGACTTAACATTAGTGGGTGACGATGCAACGATTGTCGACAATGGCGATGGCACGTTCTCAATCACTCCAAGCGAAAACTTCAATGGCTACATCGATGTTGCCTACAGCATCAGCGATGGCGACACACCAATTGCCGCTAACTTAGGCTTGACCGTTGACCCAGTTAACGACGCGCCAATTGTTTCTGCTGATGTGGCGATAACCATTGAAGAAGACGGTTCATACACCATTACTCAAGAAGAGCTCCTACAATTCGCGACTGACATCGAAGACGATGACATGACCGCAATTATCGGAGAGCAGGGCGATGAAACGACCGTTACCGGTACTGTGTTGGATGCTGAAACTGGCAATCCAATCGCAGGTGCGGATGTTACGCTAACCGACAACGCAGGTCATTCTTACACGGCGGAGACGGATCAATCCGGTAATTACTCTGTGAGCGGTCCAGTTGTTGACCAAGGTACCGTTACGATTGAACAAGAAGGCTCTATTACTAGCAGCTTCCTAGTTCCAGCAGGCGAAGATACCAACGGTGGTGTAACCGCTATATCCGAAGTACTTGAAGAAACAGATATGCGTATCGTGGTCACATGGGGCGACAGTCCACGTGATATGGATAACCACTTATGGCTTTACGATACAGAGAATGGCAATGAGCTAGACCATATTTACTATCGCGACATGAGCCATGATCTTGGTGAAGGTAACGTTGTTCAGCAAGATGTAGATGACACAAATGGTGGCGGCCCTGAAACCATCACCATTCCAAACTACCAAGATGCGGACATGCACTATTCAGTACACAACTACACCAGCAGAAGTTGGGATGTAGATGGTGTTGAAGATGTACAAGTTCAGGTGTTTGTAGGCGATACATTGGTTGAAACCTTCAGCCCAGATTTATCTGATAACCCATCAGGTGACCATTGGCATGTATTTGATATCGTGAATGGCGTTATTGTTCCAAGCCAAGATGTAGGCAGCGAGAATGCGTTTGATTTACCAACGGCAGAAGAAGCGCTTGCGAATGAAAACGGCATTGATATCTCTGAATTGCTAACTGGCGATGAAGGTGATGACTCTGGTGATACGGGTGGAAACGAACCAAGTGTTGGAGATGTTTCCATTGAGAACGCTCTTATCACTGACAATGGTGATGGAACTTACACCATTACACCGGAAGAGAACTTCAATGGTGAATTCTCGATTAGCTACAACGTAGACGATGGCAACGGTGGGGTTACTCCAGCGGAACTAGACGTGACTGTAACAGCAGTTAACGACCTTTCTGTAATTTACGACCACGACTACACCATTAATGAAGATGGTTCGCTGACCTTTACCGATGAACAGCTACTGACTGGTGCAACGGATATTGACGGCGATGATCTTTCTGTCGAGTCGGTTAACTACGAAGGTACAGACGGTGTGTTCACGGATAACGGCGACGGTACTTATACCTTTGCTCCAAACGAGAACTTCAATGGTAATGTCGACCTAACTTACGATGTGAGTGATGGTACAGATGTTGTATCGGCGAATATTGATGTTCAAGTGGTTCCAATCAACGACGTACCGGTAGCGGGTTCTACGACTTACAGTGTTGAAGAAGACGGCAGTATCACCCTAAGCGATGCACAACTTCTAGCGAATAGCTCGGATGTTGAAGGGGAAGTGTTTGTCAGCGATGTAAGCTACAGCGGCACTGATGGTGTATTCACTGATAATGGTGATGGTACTTACACCTTTGCTCCAAACGAAAACTTTAACGGTGACATCAGTCTTGATGTATCTGTTATGGATGAAGATGGCGCAACCGCTGAAACAACCGCAGGTATCGACGTCATTGCTGTTAATGACTTGCCGGTTGCAGGTTCAACGACCTACAGCGTTGACGAAGATAACGTGATTACCATCTCTGAAGCACAGCTTCTTGCGAACAGCTCAGACATTGAAGGTGATGTATCCGTTAGCGACGTTTCCTACTCAGGCGCAGACGGTATATTTACTGACAATGGTGATGGTACTTACAGCTTCGCACCAAATGAAAACTTCAACGGCAATGTCAGCCTAGATGTCACCGTTGCTGATGAAGAGGGTGCAACGGCTGAAACCACTGCGGGTATTGAAGTTATCGCGGTTAACGACGCGCCAGTGTCAGGTGACTTGGCTTACTCAGTGGATGAAGATGGTTCAATCACGCTAAGCCAAGAGCAACTGCTGGCTCAAGCATCGGATGTGGACGGCGATGATCTTACCGCGGCCAACCTAACCGCGGGTGATAGCGCTACCGTTACGGCAAACGATGATGGTTCATTTACTATTACACCGGATGCCGACTTTAATGGTGATATTGACCTAAGCTTCGACCTTTCTGATGGTACTGAAACGGTTGTGGCAACGGCCGACCTTACTGTGAATCCAGTGAATGACATCGCGGTTGTAGAAGATGTCGCTTACACCATTGAAGAAGATGGTTCACTTACCTTTACAGACGAGCAACTGCTAGCGGGTGCCTCTGATATTGATGGTGACGAACTTTCAGTTGCTGATGTGTCTTACACTGGCGCAGAAGGTGTGTTCACTGACAATGGCGATGGCACTTACACCTTTGCACCGAACGAGAACTTCAATGGTGACGTAAGTCTGGACTTCTCAGTATCTGATGGTACAGATACGGTTGACGCAAATATCGACGTAACGGTAACAGACGTTAACGATGCACCAGTCGCAGGCGCAACGTCTTACCAAATGAACGAAGATGGCACCATCACATTGAGCCCTGAGCAGTTGATTGCTAACAGCTCCGATGTGGACGGTGAAGTGTCGCTTGATAGCGTGAGCTACTCAGGTGCAGACGGTATATTGGTTCAAAATGAAGATGGTTCGGTAACGTTCGCACCAAACGAAAACTTTAACGGCGACATCAACCTTGATGTGACAGTTATTGATGACGACGGTGCAACGGCTCAGACTACTGCTGGTATTGAAGTCATTGCAGTTAACGACGCACCAGTGGCCGGAAACGTGGCTTACTCGGTTGATGAAGATGGTTCAATTACGCTATCTCAAGAGCAGTTGCTGGCTAACGCATCCGATGTTGATGGTGATGCACTGACCGCAAGCAACCTATCTGCAGGTGACAATGCGACTGTAACAGCGAACGAAGATGGTTCATTTACTATCACTCCGGATGCTGACTTCAACGGAGACATAGACCTAAGCTTCGATGTTTCAGATGGCCTTGAAACTGTTCAAGCTGGCGTCGACCTAACGGTTAACCCAGTCAATGACCTACCAACAGCAGAAGACCAAAACTTTACCGTTGAGGAAGATGGAACGCTAATCTTCACGGATGCAGACCTACTAGCAGGCGCTGCAGACATTGACGGCGATGACTTGTCTATCTCGGATGTGTCTTACACGGGTGCAGAGGGTGTGTTCACTGACAACGGTGACGGCACTTATAGCTTTGCTCCGAACGAGAACTTCAATGGCGATGTAAACCTTGGCTTCACAGTGACTGATGGCACTGAGACAGTCGATGCGAATATTGGTGTGACGGTAACGGATGTTAACGATGCGCCAGTAGCGGGTTCTACGTCTTACCAAATGAACGAAGATGGCACCATCACAATCAGCCCTGAGCAGTTAATTGCTAATAGCTCTGACGTTGATGGCGAAGTGTCGCTTGAAAGCGTGACTTACTCAGGCTCTGACGGCACCTTGATTCAAAACGATAATGGGTCTGTGACCTTCACGCCAAGCGAGAACTTTAATGGTGATATCAGCCTAGATGTGGTTGTGACCGATGATGACGGTGCAACTGCAACAACAACGGCAGGAATCGAAGTTCTGGCTGTGAACGATGGACCAGAATCTGAGGAAGTGAAACTAACCACAGCCGAAGACAGCACCATCCTTATCACACAAGACATGTTGTTAGCTCAAGCTACCGACATCGATAACACCGCAGATGAGCTGTCAGCTTCGGGTCTACAAATCGACCCTAGCTTAGGTGAGTTGCTAGATAACGAAGATGGTACTTGGTCATTTACGCCAAACGAAAACTTCAACGGCGATGTGCCAATGACGTTTAACGTTAGCGATGGCCAAGAGACAATTTCAGTCGACGGCAACATCGATGTTACGCCAGTGAATGATGCACCTGAAGCGCCAATGATTGAGATGCAAGGCGAAGAAGATGTGGTCATGGTGATTGACCCAGCTTACATCGCGGATCAAGTGACAGACCTTGATGGCGACGAGATCAGCATTGAGAGCATCACAGTTCGAGCTCCAGCGAACGCGACCTTAACTCAGCAACCAGACGGCATGTATCACTTAGTGACTACTCAAGACTTCAATGGCTTAGTGGAACTGGGTTATCAAGCTACTGACGGTGAAGAAGTGGTTGATGGGTCGCTGAATGTGGATGTCATTCCGGTTAACGACGCACCATTCAATGTCGGCAACGCAATGATGACCACAGACGAAGATGGCGCGTTCACCTTCGATGCTGGCGACTTGATGAACTTGTTCGGTGACATTGATACCGCTGACCTTGTTGTTTCTCGCATTATCACCGCAGACGGTGAAGATGGCGGAGAAGTAACAGACAACGGTGATGGTACGTGGACATTCACACCAACAGGCGACTTTGCGGGTGTTTCTGACCTACAAGTTGTCGTGAGTGACGGTGAGTTTGAAACGGTTCTCGATGTTCCTGTGTTCGTACGTCCTGTCGCAGATGGCGCGGTTATTTCAACTGACCATGACGGTCCATTGGTGTTCGGTGAGGATGAAACCGGTCACTTAGGACTGAATGTTGGCCTAGTCGATGACTCAGAGACACTGAGTAACCTAGTGATGACAGGTTTCCCTGTTGGATTCGAGGTAACAGATGGTGTGAATACCGTGATGATCACCGAGCCGGGTCAATACATCGACCTGTTCGACTGGGATATCTCAAACATTCAAATGACGCCTCCTGAAGACTTCCATGGTGAGTTCTTCGTAACGGTTAGCGCAACAACGGTTGATTACGGAGATGAGCCGGAAGCGTTTGAAGATGGCATCGATTCTGGTGATTTCGAAACCGTAGCGGGTGATTCCATCATCCTAACGGCGGACGACCTAATCGGTTTGGCTGAGAATGTGGATGCTGACAGTGATGATGAAGTGAAACTGGTTCATCTTGCCGACCGCAGCCAAGGTGAGATTGTCGATAATGGCGATGGCACTTGGACCTTCACACCAGCACCAGGCTTCACTGGCGAAGCAGATATAGCTTACGTGGTTGATAAAGATGGCGTGCTTCATGATGAGCAAACTGGCGTGGTCGTGAAAGAAGGCGACTCGCAAGAGAATGCAGCACCAGAAGTTAACAGCATCACAACGACGGAAATCGCAGCGGATGCAACCTTGTCGTTCACTGATGAAGACATGTTAGCGAATCTGAGCGATGCAGAAGGCGATAGCTTGAGCATTGAGTCAGTAAGCTTGATGGAAGGTCAGGGCGTAATTGAGAGCGATAACCAAGGTAACTATCAATTCACTCCTGCTGAAGACTACACCGGCGATGTTCAAGTTGGGTTTATCGCGACCGATGGCGAAAATCGCATCGAAAGCTTCTTCAATGTGGATATCCAAAGTGGCGATGAAACAGCGGCGAGCGAAGGTTATACCTTAGCTGATGATGGTTCACTAACTATCACGGATGCACAGCTGGTGGATGAGTTGGGCGTGAGTGATTCTGCACAGGTTGTTGATGTTGCAGACGCGAACGATGCTGGCTTCTTTGCTCAATCTGGTGAAGGTGAGTGGACTTACTGGCCGAACGAAGACTTCGATGGCAATTTAGCGATGAATGTTGAAGTTAACGACGGCGGTGAAGTATCAAGTCACAGCTTAAGCATCCAAGTTGAAGATGATTCAGTACAAAGTGATGAACCACAAGTCCAAGCTGCTCAAGCAACAGAAGAGCAACAAGTGGAAGTGGCTCAACAAGCTGATGACCAAGCTCAAGATGCTGAAACTGAAGACAGCGCAGCAGATGTAACTGCGGCGCCGGGCGATACTATCTCTATCTCGATTCCAGATGAGGTGAGTGGTAACGAATCGGTTGATTACGCTGATATGTCTGGCTTACCTGAGGGCGCTACTGTAAGTAACGCACTGGATAACGGTGATGGTAGCTTCACAATCAGTGGCAACTTAGAGCAGCCTGTATCTGTTGAACTTCCAGAAGGTTACGAAGGTACTAGCGAGATCCAATTCCAAGGTTACGACGAATTGGGTAGCTCAATAGACGGTGCTAGCGGTTCTGTTGAAGTTGAGGTCGATGATCAATACACCATGCAAGGATCTACGCAAGAACAGCAACCGGACATGGCAGGTATGGAATCTGGTGGCAGCGACTGGACAAGTGCGGGAGGTCAAGACCAAGGTGTCGACTTCACGGACGACTCTGGAAGTTTCGATTCAGATTCTCAAACTGGAACCGATCAAGGCAACGACTTCGACCAAAGCTCGATTTAATCGAGAGAGCTTAGTTTTAGCCTAAACCGACATCTAGTCTAAACCAACAAGCAGATAGGGCAGCGTAAAGTTGCCCTCATTAAAGCCATGTAGAGTTATTGATACATGGCTTTTTTTTATTTATTTTTTTGTTTCGCTAAATAAACTTGAGAACAGGTAAATATGTCCTTAATTATTAGAAGGGTCCGTTAGACAGGAGGGACGACATGTATCGTTATGTCAGTTCACCGCAAGCGTCGAAGTACATAGTGCCACCGCCTCAACATCGAGAGTTGTCGAGTGTGGATGTGCCTGAGTCTGAATTAGAGATGCGAGAAATATTGAATAATTGGTTTGCTGATGGTTTAGCGCCCATTATTGAAAGTGACGATGACTACATCTCTGCGAGCGATCACGTTCGATTTGAAAAGCTTAGCCGCACCGTTGGGATGTTGTTGAGAAACAAAGATTATTATTTTGCGGCTAAACGGATTTTATCAGTGTGGGAACAAGATTGTCTTGAAACCACTTATATCAATTATCTCATTTTGCGCAGTGAGCGAGTCACTTCTTTAAGGTAAGTTAATGGTGTGGCATTTGTCATTTTTCATTAGGCATTAGGCATTAGGGATTAGCGACTTAGGGTTCGTGTGCTTACGATTTTTTTATTTTTCTAACGAATCAGCAAACAAAAAGGGCAAGCTTGGAGGCTCACCCTAAAGGTCTTTGTTTTGGCTTAACGTTATTTTCAACTAATTCTCAACTGGGCTACGACTTACACCCAACCATCAAATTTGAGTCGTTTTTGAATTCTCTCGACCGCTTCTTTCTGCATTTGTCTAACACGTTCATTAGAAACATTCACATCCAACATTTGTCCGACCTCAGACAGCGTTTTCACCTTGTTATCAAAGAAACCAAAACGGTGGATGAGCACCTTTTGTAATTTTGGAGGAAGTGTATAGATGATTTGTTCTAGAGCTTGGGTAAAGGATTGATCCTCACAATCTTGTTGAGGGTCTGGGATATATTCACTTTCGCATTGATCAAGCACCATAGGCGCATGGCTAGTTCCAACCGTTGTCGTCACGTCAATAAACCCGCTTAACGCCACCAGTTGATCGACGCGTTCGGCCTTTACACCTGAACTGTCTGATAGCTCAGAAATTGAAACCTCTTTACTCATTTTTTTGCTTGCATCGAGCTTTTTTGAGGCGAGGCTGTTTATTTCTTTACACACGTGGGCTGGCAATCGAACGGTTCGACCCGTGTTCATGAGTGCGGCTTCAATGTTTTCGCGGATCCACCAAACAGCATAGGTTGAAAAACGATAGCCTGGTTCTGGATCGTATTTGTCGATGGCCTTAATCAAGCCAATGTTGCCTTCCTCGATCAGGTCGAGCAGGGTGAAATTATTGCCTTTACGTTTTAGGTAACTCTTTGCGATTTTCACAACAAGGCGCAGGTTTGATTCGATCATGACATCACGCGCTTTTTTATCACCCGCGCGATTCAATTTTGCGTAATACACCTCATCTTCACGCGACAGCAGATCAATGCCAACAATATCTTTCAGATAATGAGCATAAGGGTCTGCACTGGTAGAAAATGATTCGGTAATGGGTGTTTCATCCGTGAGCCCCTGAAACGCAGCAAAACTATCGTTGTTCATTTCCTTGTCCTTATCTAGCCGACTGAACGTTTTAGTTTTTTTTATTATGCCACCAAGTGATTAACGCTTGGTTTCATTAGAGTGTAGATAACAATTTCTTCTTTACCAATAAATAAAATGCAATTTCGTATGTTTATGTCACAAAAAGATCTACAAATATTTAACTATTTTGCATCTCATCAAGTGTGTTGGTTTTTCGTTTAAAACATTAAGACGGATAGTTTATAAAGCATGTGTTATACATCGGTTTATCTAGATAAATGACGTGAATTTATAGGTGTGGGTTAGAACTATAATTGAGAGGAGAAATGATGAGAAAAATGTTAAGAGTCGAGGTTCAATGTTTCCAAGCACCTCAACTCTTTTAGCTGTGTCGGCTGTTAAGTATCGCCATGCACGTTTTAATTCTATCGACTAATAAGTGCTAAGAACCTCATCGATTTGCTGATTAATGATCTTCATTTCGCTGTAGATAACCGAAAGATCATCATCTTGCGGCGCAAGCTTATTGAGTGTGTTTTGTTCTACTCTTTCCAATGCAACTGTGGCCGTTTCTTCACCAAAGCTGGCTAAAATGCCTTTTAAGGTGTGCACGGTAAAATGAAGCTTGCCCCAATCTTGTTGTTGAACCAACTCTTCGATCTCTTGTAGCGAATTGCCATGGTCTTCTTGATATGTAGACAAAACGGCGTAAATGACGTCTCTGTCATTGTCTAAATAGGCGTTTAAAGCATCAAAGTCTAGCATGTGGACTCCTGTCGGCTGAATGTTGAAAATGGGCTAGGCGGCTTAGTGGAAAAACCATACCTTGATGAATCACTAATCCATTGATTCCATTTTGGAGGAAGTTCTAACTGTAAGATTTCTTCTAGATAGTCGTCGCTAAGTTTCTCATCTATATGAGCTTTATTGACGGCGTATATATAGTCAAGTTTGGCGGCAACTGAATATGGGTAACTGTGAATGTAGTCCTTTATTTCTTGGATCGAACCCAAATTTTCAATGTTTATACACGTTGAAGGGTCGACATTTTTGGACTCAAGTTGGTGATTTATGGCTTCTCCACGAGATTTGAGACATTCCACTGTTAAATGATAAAGAGAGTACTCACCAAAGTGGGCGAGCATGGGTAATAACTGAGTGAGCAAATAAGTCGGTTGGCTGTGGAAATTGTTCGCTAACAGTGTCGAAGCTCTAATCACTTTTTTGTGGGCAATCTGAGGGCTATTTTCGATGAGCAATATGCTGCTCTGAAATAGGGCAAGGCTGGCCAAAACTTGCTGCTGTTGTTTTACCGGAAGTTTCAGGTTTACCAACTCGGTGAATTGGTTGGCGTGCTCAAGCAAAATACGTTTGTACTTTAGTTGCGTCTCGCGCTGATACGTTGCTTTTAAGGAATTAAAGTGCGCACCAATGGAATGGATGACATCAATGTCAGCAGCTGAAATGTGGGTTGCATACATCTCACCTAACTTTATGATCATATGTGTGTTATCTGCGTTCTCAGCTAAGTCGATGGCCCTGATTGCACGATGGCTGATGCTGGGAGTCATCTCAAATGCACGAATCGCTAATTTAAGAGCAGGCAGCAGCATTTTATGTTTTTCATAGATACAGCTTAAGCAGTCAATCACGCTCAATGAGAGTGGCTGTGCTATTAGAAAATTGTGGAGCTTATCTATGGCTAAATTTGGCTTGCCTAAGCTGTCGAGAATCAGCGCCTCAGCCACCAATTTGGTTGGGTGCATGTTGGTTTTGGAGTTGTTAATGACGCTAGAGAGTAACTGCCATTTCTTACCTGCAATTAAATGTTCAATCAATGTCGCTTCGAACTGAACGCTAGTACCATTAGGGGAGATCGCCAAAGCTTGAGCTAATCTCTCTTGACTGGCAATGGGATACAAATCATTCAGTTGGGTGAGTTTCTTTGAAACGGACACGGCACTTTGGATCTTTTTACCCAACGTTTGAGTATTAATCGGTTTAGAAACGAAGTGGTGTGCTTCACCTGAAAGGGCGGTTAATACTGTTTCCTGACGCATATCCCCAGAGAGCAAGATTGTCGCCACAGTATGATCGATGAGGCGGTTTCGATACAGAATGCCCAACAGCTCAAAGCCAGTAAAAGACTGTTCTAAGTGGTAGTCAATGAGGAGTACATGAAAAGAGTGTGTCTCGACCGCTTTAATGGCTTTTCGATAGTCGGTCGCAATAAAAATACAGTCGCGCGAAACTCCCAAACTAGCCAGTTGCTGCTTAATAAGTATTGTTGCGCTTTTAGAGTCGTCGACGATCAAAATTCGAAGGTCTGTTGGTAAGGTCAAATCCATTTTCCTTAATACCAAATGTTATTTTTTAATTTAGGTGTCAAGTTGCACATTGTCAAGGTGCCTATATCACATACAAACACTCAATAAACTATTGGTAATTAAAGAGTATTAGATAACATTTATGAAAGCCTTCAAACGCAGGTGACTTTTACCTGATTTTAGTGGGGTTATACGTGTTTTAGAAATAAAAAAGAGGCAAGCCGATAAGCTCACCTATCTGTTTTATTGTTCGAGTTTTTATTCGAAATGTTGTTCTTTGCTTGAAGTTTTATTTACCGAAACTCTAGCGTTAATCACGCATGTTTAGAATCAATACTGCCGCTAGAGCCAAGAACGCCGTCATCATTAAGAACACATCGTTGTAAGCCATGATGGCTGCGTCACGTTGCATTGTGCCGAGCAAACTTGCTTGTGCTTGTTGCATCGCAGTTGCGGCATCACTTCCTGACTGAATGAAAAACGCTTGTTGTTGCTGAAGCGTCTGCCAACCAAGTTGACTCACTGAAGGTAGCGACTCCTTGATGTGTGCTAAGTGCTCACGGGTTTTGTTATCCAATAGCGTAGCGATAATCGCGATGCTGAAAGCGCCCCCTAAGTTCCGCATTACGTTGGTTAACGTTGATGCGTCTGGCGTGTCCATTTTGCTGATGTTCTTTATGGCAACCAAAGACAGCGGAACCATGATGAACGGACTACCAATAGCACGCAGAACCATAGATAAAATCAGCTGTTGCCCGCCAAAATCGATTGTCATGTGTGTATTTACGTAACAACTAAAACCGAACATCGCGAAGCCAAAGGTAACCAAGTACTTAGGCTTAATGATCTGTGTTAGCTTTGGCACAATTGGGAATATCAGAAGCTGTGGGAAACCCATCCACATTAGCACTTCACCAATTTCCATCGCGTTATATTGCTGAATTTGAGTGAGATACATCGGTAGAACATAGATAGAGCCGAGCAATGCCATTCCTAGAATCAAATAGGCGATACAAGACATCGCAAATTGCCCATCCCGCAATAGCCGCAGGTTAACCAATGGCTTCTTGTGTTGGAGTTCGTTTATCACGAAGTAAACCAAACTCACCGCCGACACGATACTCAAGCCAATAATAAAGCTCGAACTGAACCACTCTTCACGGTTACCTTCTTCTAACACCACTTCCAAACAACCTAGCCCTAATGCCATGGTGGCGATACCAAACCAATCGGCTTTTTTCAGCGTGCCAAGGTCGAGCTTTTCATCGTCCAAGCCATATCGGATCATGGTGATCACAAGCAAAGCTGGCGGAATATTGATGTAGAAAATATAGTGCCACGAGAAGTTCTCCGTCAGCCAGCCACCAAAGGTAGGGCCAATCGATGGAGCAAAGGTCGCGGTTACACCAAACAGTGCCATACCCACAGCACGCTTGTTGACCGGCAATAACTGAATCACCAGCGAGAAAGCAAGCGGGATTAGAGCACCACCACTGAAGCCTTGCATCGCGCGGAACACGATCATCGAGGTCATGTTCCAAGAGAACGAACACAACAAAGATGAAATGGTGAAAATGGCTGTCGTCCACGTGATATAACGGCGTTTACCGAGCGCTTTAGAAAGCCAACCACTGAGTGGGATAGCGATCATCTCTGCGACTAGGTAAGACGTAGAGATCCACGAGCTTTCATCCAAGGTGGCTGATAGCGCACCTTGAATATCTTTGAGAGACGAGTTGGTGATCTGAATATCCAAGATCGCCATAAACGCGCCAATCAAGCCGCCAAATAGGGCGATCCAATGGCGTCTCGAAACCTCGTCATCATCATTTGTTTGGGTGACAACACCAGCGTTACTCATGGTCTAGCCTCGTTTATCGATGGTCGCTACCACAGACAAACCAGGAAGCAGTCGACCTTTCAACTCTTGCTGATCTGGAATAGTAATTTTAACCGGTACACGTTGAACGATTTTAGTGAAGTTACCGGTCGCGTTTTCTGGTGGTAGGAGCGCAAATTTAGCGCCAGTCGCAGGGGAGAAACTGTCTACCACACCTTCAAGAGGCTGCCCCGGGAACGCATCCAGCTCTACTTCAACCGTCTGACCTTTGTGAATACCACTTAGCTGTGTCTCTTTGAAGTTGGCTTCAATCCACACTTGGTTGTTTGGTACCAAGCTCATCAGTGGTGCGCCTGCTTGAATCAGCAAGCCTTCACGTACGCTGCGTTTACCAATCACGCCATCTGCTGGCGCGTAAACTTTGGTGTAATCAAGGTTAAGCTGTGCTTGATCTCTCTGGGCTTGAGCTTCGGTCACGGATGCATTTGCTTGCTCAATCTCACTAGCGATAACGGTTAATTGGTCATTGGTTGCAACGAGGTTTGCTTTTGCTTCTTCTAAATCTGCCTGAGTTACTTTTTGTTGTGCAACCATGCTATCGACTTCATCTTGAGACGCGTAGTTACGCTTTAGTAAGCTACGAGAACGTACCACTTGTTGAATCGCGCGTTCGTATTCAGCTTGTGCAGAATCAACGCGGCTTTCTGCTTGATTGATCTTGCTACGTTGTAACGTTTGTTGTGCCACTAGATTTTTGACGTCTGATTGCACGACGCTTAAATGGGCGTTTGCTTGAGCGAGTGCTGACTGGTAATCACGGTCATCGATTTGAACCAGCAAATCACCTTCTTTAACCGATTGGTTATCACTCACATAAGACTTAACAATATAGCCAGAGACCTTAGGGCTAATATTCGTGATGTCGCCTTGTAGGTAGGCATTGTCGGTAGATTCAAAGTACTGGCCATAGCCGTACCAGTATCCAGCACCGGCTAAACCCAATGACAGCATGATCGCAGTAGCAATAAGCGGAGCTTTTTTACGTTTTTTTGTGCTTACTGTTTGCGAAGCGTTGTTGTTCTCTGTCATTTTTTCTTTCTCATTTTGTTTTTATTTAGATGTAACGAATTGTAAATGAATTCGATTGATTGATAAGATAGGAAAAAAGGGAAATACTGTTGCAAGAATCTAACTAATGGCGCTTTGGGAGAAGTACGATGGACTTAAATGCTGTGACTGTTTTTACACAAGTTGTTGATTGTGGGAGTTTCACGCACGCAGCTGAAGCATTGAACATGACCAAGTCGACCGTCAGCCGAAAGCTAGACGAGCTGGAACAGCATCTAGGTGTGAGGTTGATCACTCGTTCGACACGAAGTTTAGTCTTAACGCCAGAGGGTGAGCGCTTTTATCAGTCGAGCATGCAGATGCAAGAGATCATGAACCAAGCTGAGCTAGAGGTTTCAGCCAATCAGGATTTGATCCGAGGGCAGTTGAATGTTGTGTTGCCTGTCGAATTGGGGCATCAAGTATTAGCCAAATACATCCACAGCTTCCTAAAAGAGCACCCAAACGTGACTTTGAACTTAGAACTGTCGAATCGAGAAGTCGACATCATTGCGGAGGGTATCGATCTTTACGCACAAATTGGTGAGCTAGTGGACTCGAGCTTGGTTTCTCGCTACCTCACAACATCAAAGCGTGTATTGGCAGCCAGCCCTGAGTATTTAGAGCAGTTCGATGACGTCTCTTCACCCGATGATCTTGAACCGCCATTCAGAATGATTGAGGTGGTGAACAAGGCCGCGCGTCTACCCAAGTGGCATTTACAATTAGAAGGCGGAGAGTCGATTTTGATCGATCTGCCGTGTCAGTTGCGGGTGAATACCATCACGGCATGCCTAACAGCGTGTGTGGATGGGCTCGGCTTGGCGGTGCTTCCTGAATTCATTTGTCGGGAACACTTTAAGACAGGTAAGCTGATTCGTCTGTTACCTGAATATGAGATGCCAGAAGTTTCAGTAAGCCTAGTGTATGCAGACAGGCAGTTGATGCCGAAACGTAAAAAGGTCTTTATCGACTATCTACTGACTGCCTTTCAAAATAGGAAGCAAAAGTAACGGGGAAAACCTTAGCGGTTAAGTGCTTAGGCTTCCTATTATTCGTTATTGTCTAAACCGTATCGAAGCTAACTATGATCGGGCTGCTAGTCGACGACTTGCCCATTCGCCAATATAGCTTTGACCGATAGGGCAGCAATATCGACACCGTTGTAACGAAATGCCTTGTTAGAAAAGTTAGCAATGATCTTACTCCCGTCACTGAACTCAGTTTGTTGAACATCGCCGCTCTTATCTAACCATTCGGAATCGACTAACTGTTTATCCCATAACTGTTCGTGCATTGGTTCAAAGCCATCTTGATAGTGTTTGAGTGCTTTGATTCTCTGGCTTGAACTTGATAAAGCTTCATCTCTGGTCAAGTGAACCATCGGTGGTGTGTTGTACAGCATGGCGGTTAAGTCACGTTCTGTTTGTACATTAGTGAACTTAAGGCTGTCTGAATGCCAATGGTGCGTATTGATTACTTCATCATGGAAAACGGCTTGGTAAAGTGGAATTCGATATTGTGGCGAAAATAGTAGCGACTTGTAGGGCTCTTTAACCTCGGCCGGCTTAAAGAAGAAGTCAGGCTTGTGGTCTGGGTACCAACGACCTAAGTAATAGGGAGATTGGCGGTTCTCTTTCATGTCTTTGTCTGTCCATCCAAAACCAACCGTTTCTAAGCCGTGTGCAAACGCGATGCCTTTTGTTGTTAGGCTGTTGCCGTCTTCAGAGCCTAATACTAACGAAGGTTGCTCGCTAAGCCACTTCATTCGGTTGTTGAACGCAGAAAGCATGTCTGATTCGTCGTTTGTATTGCCATTACTGTCTATAGAGACGCGGTAATCTTCACGTGCCATGGCGGTTGCATCAACATCTAAGAACAAGCTGTTGAAGTTGCCGAATCTCATAATGTCTTGAGCACGCTGTTTTACGTATTCTAAATGGCAGTTCGGGTTTAAGTAAAAGCCGTTTCCACGAAATCCTTTTTTCAAACTCCCATCCGCTAGTTCAATCGCACAACTTTGACGCATCGGCTCTGGTAATTGAGCGGTTAGCCAGTTGTCATTGAGCTTCGCAGGAATTGCGGTGTTGTAGGAATCGTAAGTACCGACCAGATATCCGGACTGTTTTGCCAGGCCCACAGCGTTAGGTTGATAGAATTCTGGCATCCAATTATCGAATCCAAGCCACAGTTTGTTTAAGCCTGCCTTATTTAGATTAGCGACCATGTCTGAAGACAGCGCTTGTCCCCAAGTCTCTGACGAGTTTAGGTAAGGGGAAGCGTGCTCTAGCAACCAGTTCTTCTTATCCTGTGCTGCTTTATATTGCGCTTTAATCGTGTTGTCTTCGAGTGTCGGATTACCAACAGGATATAACACCTGCAATGACTGGCTAATAGAGTCCAACAATAGTTGTTTGTGGTACTGACTGAACCAATCTTTCCCCTTGGAGAGTGACGATAGCTCTCTTTTCGCTTCCGCAGAAACATTGAGTTTAGAGCCCTCTAGATACCATGTTTTCAATCCCCACCAGTCACTCACATCTTGGATGCTTAATGGGTCTTTGCCAAATAGGTAAACGTGGCTCGCGCCGATCAACTTAGTCACATCTGGATTGCGCTTTTGCTTTGCTACAAGCGTTTCAGACTGGTCATTATTGATGCGCCAATCTCGGTATTGTTTGGCACCATCTAACCACGAGTCTCCGAGGGTGATACGAACAAGAAAAGGTTGTGACTGATTGAGCATCGTAAATTGGTGTGCTGCCTTCATATCAATTTTGGTTTTTGTATTTGAGGAAGCATTAGAGGATGCATCTGAAAAGAGCAGTTGATTGTTGGTTGCATTAACCATTTGATAGCTAATGAAATGATTGTTTTGCTGTACTGTCCAAAAAGGCATCTTCAAGTCTTGAGTAGTGTTACTTCCAGAATGGTTACCGACGAGATAACTTGCCCAAAGCTTGTTGTCAGTAGGCACGCGCATACCTTCACTAAACGGAAGAAATAGTGTCTGAGTTTGTTGTTCGGCAAGATCAAACCACGCCAATTCGATGGGTTTGTTTCGTTTCACCTGTATATTTGAAGGTAAGCTGAACTGAAAAGTGAGCTGGTCTTGATTAAGCTCTGCCTTAACGTTTATTCCACTGGGTACTAAGGTCCAAGTGGCGATTTTTGCTGAGTCAGCTTTATCGGAAAAGCCAATGACCAGATTGGTCGCTTTCTGTGGTTGGCTATCAACGGTGAGAGCAGCACTGTTAACGCTTAAGCCGTTCCAATCGACCTCTAAAGTATTCGATGAGGTAGCGACGGTATTGTTGTTACTGGTGAGCGTTATTTGGCTCGCTTGTGCGTTGGATGAAAACAGACAAGCTGTTGTTAAAGCCACAATGGCAAAATTAGAAAGATTGAGTGGGTGACGTACGCTGAGCATATTTAGATTCCGTAAAGGGTAACTACGGTTATTACACCTAAGTAGCGCTAGTGCTTTGTCACCTATATGTCTCTATTTTCTGTTTGGCTTTAGTGGTTTTCCATTAGAAAGGCACGGCGACGCGCTGCACATATTGGACTTCAATAGCGCCTTGGTATTCAAACATTTCAACCGAAGCACTCAAGTGCTTGGCTTTGGTTCCAAGTGGACTTTCTGTGGGAACGGGTGCTTGCGCTGTTTTGATTGGCACTTTGTAACCCAGCAGGTTGTAGTTTTCATCAAACCATTGCCAACTCACGTTAGCGTCGGGGCAGTTGTCGATCACCTTTGGAGGCGAGAGCACGATATGTGGTTCGCTGAGTTTACTTTCGAGCGTCAGCCATCGATTACTGTTATTTAAAGCGACACTAATAGGGTAGTGATTTGAACCTATCTTTAGTTGATAAACACCGGATTCGGGTTTGATGAACATTTCATTGGTTTCAATCTCTTGATACTCATTATTGGAAGCGAGTTGTCCATCGAGAAGGACTTTACCTTTAGGCGATACCAAAGAAAGAGTTTGAGTTTCTGAGCCTTTGCTGAGTTGCTCGGCAGAGACTTTGATTTGATAACCGTGCGACGACAGGCCATAGCGTCGAATGAAGCTGACTTGGATGTGGTGTTTTGGCTCAGCACTTTGTTTGAGTAAGGTTCCACATTGAGTCTGGCTCAGGATCTCTTGTTTGACTGGCAGCCAAAGCTCACTATCGAGTGATTTGTGATCGAGTGCGATTTGCAGCTCTTGCCACGCAACTTGAGGTTGGTCATCAAGTAGAGATTGATAGGTGTGCTGCAATGGCGTGTCGGTAAACCATGCCGCATGACTTGCGAGCGGCAATGTGTAGATCAGTGCGGTTAACGAAGTAACTTTCATTATGATTCCCCGGCCAAGCGGTAATCAACGCCACGATGTGTTTCTATATTCAATGTTGGCAGCTTCTGGCGTAAGCGCAGTATGTGATTATCAATAGTTCGGGTACTAGGAAAAGCCTGATATCCCCAAATCTTATTGAGTAATTCATCTCGGTGAAACACACGACTTTGGTTCTGAACAAACAGTACCAATAGCTGAAACTCTTTAGGTTTTAGTGTTACAGGGCTTTCATCCAGATAAGCGATCCGTTCCGACAAGTTGATTTGGATATTTGCGTAAGTTAAGAGGCTCACACCTAACGGACGTAGCTGGGTAATGACTCGAGCGAGTAATTCGTCGTTCGAAAATGGTTTAGTCACATAGTCTTTGGCACCCGCCATTAAACCTTCAACACGTTGTTGAACTTCTACTTTAGCGGTCAACACAATCACAGGCAGCGCTTTGAGGAGCAACCAGTTTGGAAGGTGTTGCAAGCTGTCCCCATCTTCAAGCTGTCGATCCAGTATCACAAGATCGGCTCGAAACCATTTCTTACTGGCATTCTCTGAATCCTTCGCCCAAAGGCATTGGTAACCATTGGATTCAAAGAAGCTGACGAGGCCTTGTCCAAGCAGTTGGTCGTCTTCAATCAGCAGTAGGGTGTTCATAAGCAATTTCCAAAATACATCGGGTTGGGTTACGAAGAATAATGAGGCGGCCATTCGCTTGCTTCATCAAGTGCTCGACAATAGTCAGGCCAATGCCCATGTTATCCAGTTCGTGCGTTTCACTTGGCGTGACACCAGACATGAGCCGTTGTATCGGTGAAGGGAAGTGCCCCTCGTCTTGTACCTCAATCGTCAGCTTGTCACCGAGTTCGACCTTTACCAAAACCTCACCTTTACCATGTTGTTTGGCATTCTTGATTAGATTATCCAAGCAGATGGTTAGCCAGTAATAGGGAAGGTTCAGTTCAACTTCACGCGCTTCACATTGATAAGAAATATTGTGCTTTTCACAGACATGATCGAGCCACTCTTCTAATGAAGCGTTTTGCTTCAACAAAGGCTCTGACTGATCCGAACTTAGGTACACTTTGCTGTTTTCGGTGAGCTGAGAAAGCCTTTGATAGTCAGATATTAAACGCCAAACCGCACTTTGAGTTTCATCAGAAAAGTCATCGTAGCGATTTCTAAACATTTCGACGGTTAAGCCTAGGCTAGTAATAGGCGTGCGCAGTTCATGAGTAAGAAGCTGTAAAACGAACTGCCTCTCTTTTCGTTGTTTTGTTCTTAGGTATAAGACTCTAGCGAGCCCGGAAAGCAACGTTAGCAGCAATGTAAAGATCAAGGTTTTCATGATCAGATTGTCATTGCTAGGCTCGTTTAAGCACACGTTACTGTAACGAAAAGTACAGGTTTCACCTGCCAAAGATACCTCTTGTTGCTCTGCGATAGGTTGCCAAACATCTAAGGGAATAGCTTTCCAGCCTTGTTCGCCACTTAACCAAAGCACATCATCTTGTTGCCAAGCGCGGTATCCATTGAGCAGTGCTTCTCTGCCTTGTGCACTTAGGCTTTCTAGTTTGTTATATAAAGGGTGCTGAGGGTTGGTAAGACTCAAAAATGGGCGTATCTGCTCGGTCACATCTGGGTAAGCGGCTAAATAACGACCAGCAAAGCTGCCACCGGCAGGGTGACGTTTGGAGTGTGCTGCAAACCAAATCGAATCCAATGTTTGTTGCTGACACAGAGCGAGCTCGAACTCGATGGCTTCATGTAATGAAGGGTTACTGCTTTCAATCGCTTGGCAGTGATCTTGTATTGACGCTAACGCTGCGATGTCGTCCCAACTGAATTGGTTGAAATCAGGATAGCGGCTATTTTCATGGAGCAGAACTTTCGGATACTTAGCCAACTCTTGTTGAGATACTAAGAGTGGGGATGATTGCCAGCTCAGTTGATACAGAGTTTGCCACTTATCTTGCAAACTTTGGGCATTGACTAGGGTTGGGAGCCAAAAGATCAAGCAAAGAGCTAACGTAAACCTGCGCATCCAATCATTCTCGTTAAAAGTCGTGGGGCGAGTCTAAAGAGTTTTGGGCGCGATTTGTAACCTGAATGTCAACAAGTGTTCTTTTAACAACAAATTGTCGAGTGGGTCATGCTTTTAAATAATAAAGTACAAATACAGTAAGTATCATTTATTTGAAATAAAATAGATAATTGTGTACTTACTGTCATTATTGGGCGAAATGAGGGGACTATACTGGGCTCATACCTAATAAGAGGAACCATCATGAAACTCATCATCAAATCAGTATTGGCAATCAGTATTTTGGCTACAGGCTCTGCTCATGCGTTCGAATTAACCAGCAACGATATTCAAGAAGGTCACCCAATGGCAAAGACTTTTGAATACTCTAGTTGGGGTTGTGACGGCGATAATCAATCACCACAATTGATGTGGAAAGATGCACCAGCAGGTACCAAAAGCTTTGCTATCACAGCTTATGATCCAGATGCACCGACTGAAAGTGGCTTCTGGCATTGGGTTGCGTTTGATATCCCTGCAACTGTGAACGAGCTACCTCGCGGTGTCGACATCTCTAAAGTCGGTGGCAAAGAAGGTCGCATTGATTACGGTACAGTTGGCTACGGTGGCGTTTGTCCTCCAGAAAAAGATGGTATGCACCGTTACCAGTTCACGGTTTGGGCATTACCAACGGACAAACTTAACCTCGACGAAAATACGCCGTCGGCTGTGGTTGGATTCACGTTGAACAGCATGGCTTTAGACAAAGCTAAACTGACCGCAACTTATACACGTTAGTAATTGACACAAGCTAATAAAGCGACCAGTTATTGATGCGAAAGCTGGTCGTTGATAATAAGTAAACAAGGGGATGAGATGAATCATCAATATCAAGTGACGATCTTTCGTGCAGAGCAGTTACAAAAACTGCGTAATGTGAGGATTCTATCCCCTAGTATCATTCAGATTATTACAGGCAGTAAGCGCCTGTTTTGGAAAGATTCAGCGGCAGAGCTCTCACATTCTGAGCTGTTGTTGTGTGAGGCATCAGCTTCACTAAGTTTTGAGAACATGCCCCACAAAGGGCGCTTCTTGTCGCGAGTGTTCAGCTTTCAATTCCAACCTTCTCAGGCGATGCTTGATTTAAGTGAGGAACGGTCGAATGATCTGGGACTGCCTACAGTAAAAGCGGATCGAAACTTACAAGACTCACTCAATGCTCTGTTCTCTTTTGATACACAGAGCATGAGCAAAGAGACTCAACAGTTTTGGTTGCAGGGCTTGTACCAGCAATTAGCTGAAAAAGGGGTGTTGCATCTATTGTTTGTCAGTGCCAACGTCTCGTTTAGCCAAAAGCTCAGCCATTACCTTTCACATTCACCAGATGAGAAACATCCATTAGAGTCGGTGGCGGAGCGATTTGCGATGAGCCGAGGGACATTGATTCGGAAGCTCAAACTGGAAGGCATGCAATATCGAGAGGTACTGGCTGAAGTTCGCTTGAGTCACGCGCTTTATCTGATGCAAAACGGACAGCAGAATGTGGCGATGTTGGCTCAGTCTTGCGGTTACCAATCGGAAGGGCGTTTTAGTCAGCGCTTCAAAGGGAAGTTTGGTTTGTCGCCAAGTGAATACATCAAAACCGTCGTCAGCCATAGAGTCGCGAGCAAATAAAGTCGCGATACCATAATCATTCTGTTTGCCTAAACGCTCACTTTCTTATCTCGTGCTGCCAATGTCGCGAAAATCGTGCACGCAAAGGCAACAGATGCGATCAACAGAATCGGCACACTCCAAGAATCTGTCTGAGCATGAAGCTTACCCACCAGCGTTGGACCAGTGGCTGCCAACGCATAACCGATTCCCTGAGCCATACCCGACAATGATGCGGCTTGGCTGCTATTCGATGTACGCAAGCCAACAAAAGAGAGCGCGATAATAAATGTCGAGCAGTTGGCTAATCCAAACAGTCCCACCCAAAAGATCGCAAACTCAGGCAAATACAGAAGACCAATCAATCCAACAAATACACTCGATGCACATAGAGTGATGAGCCATTGTTGATTGTCACTTTTGGCTAAGAACGGCAGTAACAGCAGCCCCGGAACCATAGTCGAAAATTGCAGAAATCCATAAATGTAGCCCGCGTCGATTTCGCTGTAGCCAAGATCGTTCAATATCTGTGGCAACCAGCCAGCCAAAGAGTAGAAGGTAAATGAGTTAAGCCCAAGCGCTAACGTTACTTGCCACGCTACGCCGCTTTTAATCATCTGTTTCATCGGCAGAGGTTTGTCTTGTTGTTTGTTATCGCTAGCAGAAGATGAGCGCTTTCTGATTTTAGGCAACCAGATCATCAAAGCTAATATTGGAAATACCAAGTTCATTAACAGCGCTAATTGCCAACCTGTCATAGTGAACAAGGTGATCTCTGAAAATGGCACCATCAAACTTGAGCCTAACGTCGAGCCGATGCCCATCGTAAAGATGTATAAAGAAGTCACAGTAGCGATGCGTGTCGGGAAGCTAATTTTCACTACTACAGGCAACAACACATTACCAATCGCGATACCAAGCCCGATCATCACCGTGCCGATATACAAGGTTGGGGTTAACCCAGCAGAGCGCAGTGTAATACCCGTAGTGATCAAAACTAAGCCTAATAACAGGCTAGGCTCTAGACCAATTCGTTGGGATATCTTGGTGACTAATGGTGAGAATAAGGCAAAAGTTAACAGTGGCAAAGCTGTTAAGAAGCCAGCAGCCGATGACGTAAGGTTGAGGCCTTCCATAACCTGAGAAAGCACAGGAGCCAAGCTCGTAAAAGGCCCACGAAGGTTAAGTGCTAGGAATAGAATCCCTAACATCACGAAAATGCTATTACGAAGAGAGGCGCTCATAGGTTGTTCTACTGTTTGCTTATGAGAAGACAGGCTAGCCTACAGATCATTGAATGATTACACAAATACCGTTTAAATAGGTTTACTAATGATTGAACCTGCGCAGTACGCGCTTAGCCAGAAAAGGTCACCCATGACTGTATTAAATATCGACAAGCTCATCTCGGACTTCCCACTGCTTCAACAATTGATTGCATTGGAAGAAGTGGTTTGGTTTAACCCAAATGTGACGACTCTGGAGCGCGGTTTGCTTTATGTGGGTTTAGGCGAACAAGATATTCACGATGCGAGCATGAGGCTGCAAAGGTTTGCTCCTTATCTAGCCAAGGCGTTTCCTGAAACTCAAGCGACCAATGGCATCATCGAGTCTGAGCTTGTTGACATTCCATCTATGAAATCAGCATTGGGAGCACATTATCAGCAGCCAATAAAAGGGCGTTTGATGATGAAGAAAGACAGCCATTTGCCGATTTCAGGTTCAATCAAAGCGCGTGGTGGTATTTATGAAGTACTAACACATGCCGAGAAGCTTGCGATTGAAGCGGGGTTACTGTGTGAGAGCGATGACTACAGCAAGCTGCTCGAACCTGAGTTTCGTAACTTCTTCCAACAATACAGCATTGCGGTAGGTTCAACGGGTAACCTAGGTATGTCGATCGGTATCATGAGTGCAAAATTAGGCTTTACGGTCTCTGTTCATATGTCGGCAGACGCGAGAGCTTGGAAGAAAAGCAAACTTCGTGAGCATGGTGTCAACGTTGTTGAATACGAACAAGATTATGGTGTTGCAGTCGAACAAGGACGTAAAGAAGCGGAACAGGACCCACGCTGTTTCTTTGTAGATGATGAAAACTCACAAACACTGTTCCTTGGTTACTCTGTGGCTGGAGAAAGGCTCAAGAAGCAATTCGAGCAACAGGGGATTGTGGTTAATAAACAGCATCCTTTTTTTGTTTACTTGCCTTGTGGTGTGGGTGGTGGCCCAGGTGGTGTTGCATTTGGCTTGAAGATGACCTTTGGTGACCACGTCCATTGTATTTTTGCTGAACCGACTCATTCACCTTGCATGTTACTCGGTGTTCATACGGGGTTGCATGATGAGATTGCGGTACAAGATCTTGGTATCGACAACTTAACAGCTGCGGATGGCTTGGCGGTTGGTCGGGCTTCAGGTTTTGTGGGGCGCGCGATGGAGCGTTTACTTGATGGTTATTACACATTAACCGATGAACGCATGTACCAATTGTTAGGCGAACTGAACCAAGCAGAGAGCATTCAACTTGAGCCTTCTGCAGTAGCAGGTATGCCGGGTGCGATTCATGTTGAACAAAATAGTGAATACCTTACTCGTCTAGAAATTGATGAGTCGACGCTAGCGAATGCAACGCATCTTGTGTGGGCGACTGGCGGAGGCATGGTGCCGAAAGAAGAAATGGCCGCTTACTTGGAAAAATCGTCGGTTTAACCCTAAAGCGTTTATAAGCTAGCTGTTTGTAGATACTTAGCTGTTACAAATATAAGCATTTAAAAAGATAAGTCATGATAGAAGAGTGTTGTTTATAGCTTGTACACACTCTTTCTCACCTCTAAATCCCACCTTAATTCAAACAATAACTTGCACAGATCGTTATCCAAAACACACATTTTATAAATTAAGCTTCTTAGATGTTCTAACTATCAGTTAGGTTGAGTGGCATTCAACTTGATAGGGATTGAGCAATGCAGACGGACAAAGTGATACAGACAAGACACATAAACACACCAGAAAAATTACTCCAGCGTTTAGATGCGATTGGGGAGTCTTTGGAAGCATCGGGTAAGGCTCATGCTTTGCTGGGATTGGGCTCAGTAGGTATTGAAACAGAACGACTTGATCAGTATTCAGATGTCGATTTTTTCGCAATAGTGCAAACAGGGCACAAGCAGTATTTCTTAGACAGTTTGCATTGGCTATCTGATATTCACTCAATCGACTACGCAGTGAGAAATACCGTCGATGGCTATAAAGTTCTGTACGCTGACGGAATCTTTTGTGAGTTTGCAGTGTTTGAACCCCACGAGTTAGCGCACATTCCGTTTACTGAAGGGCGTATTGTTTGGCAGCAACATGAATTTGATACACAGTGTTGTGTTTCACCAATAAAAGGGGAGACAGACACTAATTCCCAAGATTGGATCATTGGTGAGGCTCTAACCAATCTTTATGTGGGTATGTCTCGTTATAACCGAGGCGAAAAGCTGTCGGGCAGTCGGTTCGTTCAATCTTACGCACTCGATCGTTTGATCGATCTTGTGGATCAAACTGAACAGTCTGAGCCTGAATTCGTTGATGAATTTATGTCGGATAGAAGGCTAGAAGCACGCTTCCCTAAGTTTGCCCAATTGCTACCAACCTTTACCCAAGGCTACGAGCGCACCGCTGAATCGGCACTTGCCCAACTAGCATTCCTCAACACCCACTTCGCAGTCAACCAAGCCATGTGTGACCGAATCTCTGAACTGTGTTCCAGTAAAGATTAAGCTTATAGCGTGTGAATCCCCAAGCCTAACTGACACCACCTTTCAGATGACAAGCGGCGGGCAACCTAATTGAGCTCTCGAATTATTATTCTTAAGCACTAAACCCGTACGCTTTTGTTTACTCTTCAAGACCGTGACTGTTCGTGTTTACTCCGCTTATCACTGGATGTCGTCAGCCAAATAAAATACAATCGAACAATGTTTTATTAATTCGTGCTTTATCATTATGATGAGAAACTTACTCATATTCATCGTTAGCCTGTTCTTCTTAACAGCCTGTTCTTCAACGAGTAATCATCAGCTAGACGACGAGACATTGAGCAACGAAGACGCTATGTCGAAAAGTATAGAGGGAGAGAGTAATCTCGAGACTTCAAAGGATACAAACGCTGAGACCAGCGTTGATTCTTCCCATGATTCAATCGTTAATCATCAACCACTCACTAACCTTGATTCAAATAAAGACACGATAGCTCACGCCAATGCAGAGCCAGAATCAGTGGGACCTTCTCAAGTAGCAGCGACAGAAACAACGGAAAGCGATGCTAAGAGTGGCGGTGAAAAAGGCATCGGAAGCTATTTTATTCGTCATAATAAACCGACTAAGACGGTGATTAAATCACTAGAGGGCGTGACAGATGCATTGAACGTCATGACGTTTGGGATATTTGCCACCGGTAACGGTTAAATCGTTAACTTAGAACCACAACCTAATAGATAGAATGAAACGTGAAGGCGAGCCAGATGGTTCGCCTTTTTTGATCTTCTAAATCTGGCCACCGTTGTTCCTAAGAATCATGCACACTTATCTGAGCGCTGAGTCAGGCGACGGTTAACGAAAATAGGAAATTATTAGTTCTGGAAGGGAGTCGCCGAATTTACCCTGTTTGACTTGTTATATGTATCAAGGGTTCTAATACTCATCCCAAAGTAAGTAATGAAATCTAATCTTACAAAGACAAGTCTTATATTCACTTACGAGCATAGTAAGATGTTTGCTGTTAAGTCGGTTTGGGTTTAGTTATCAATATTCTAGGGAAGAAAAATGAAGAATAAGAGTGTGTTTTTAAGTGCCGCATTGGTGATGTTGTCAGCTCATGCAAATGCATCAGACGCGAGCCATGAGTCTGTATCAGATGGTGTTATCGCAGAACAAAGAGCTAAGCTTTCTGAAAATACCCAAGGACAAGGTTTTGGCCCGCAAGCCCCACGAGATTTGGGTTCATTAGAAGGAACCAATACCAGGCTGTTCTCGGATGCCCCTGATTCAACAGCGATGAACTTATGTAATATTCACTTCCATAAAAATGCTGAGCATAAAGGCGGCGAGTTTACTCAATACGCTGGTAACGGTGATGGTAAGGGATTCCAGAGTGGCTTTAAATACACAGGCAAGCTGAGTTCTGCTGAGCTGAAACCATTTGAGAGCAAGGTTTGTCCGAGCGAGCATGGTTCTTTGCATTCGGGTGACACCATTGAAGTTCACTATGTTTATTCAACGGCGCAAGTTGAACCGGGTGAAACATTGGGTGCTTGTTTTAACGACGCAATTACCAACCCGCAACTGCGTGTAGAAACCCAAGTTTACGTATTAGTGAATGACGACAGAGCACTCGACTTTGAAGCGCTCGCTAAACATTCAAAAGTGAACGGCTTACACCAAGCACCAAACATCCCACAAGATACTGGCTCAGCGATCCAATACGCAGGCTCTACAACGGGCCCTGGTTACAATGAGCAAGGTTCACCTTTCCAAGTAACATGGAGCGTTAGACCACAAGTCGCGAAAGTAAATATCGCGACAGTAGGTAGCTGGTGTGAAGGCAATGACTTTAACGAAGATCACGCCCACGGTGTGAGAAACTTGGTGGTTAACCCTGAGCTGTTATCACCTATTCGTAATGACTAAACGGTTCTGACGAATAAAATGATCAAGGCGAGCCAATAGGTTCGCCTTTTTTATGCCCTAACGAAAAGCACTTAGGTTTTAGGTTTAATTAAGTCTGGTGGGTAAATTACGTGCGACACTTATTCAAAACATGAGTTGTGTAAATAGAACTTAGTCAAAAACGTTCTTTACCAGAATCGAAGCTCCATGATACGTTCATGATCAATTATGTTGGGTTATAGAAAAGGACAGTCCAATGTCATTAGAAAGTGCGATTACATTCTTTATTGCCATGTTTGTATTTGGTATTACTCCGGGGCCTGGCGTCTTTGCCATTTTAGCTCGTGCTATGGTTCAAGGATGGCGAAAGTGCGTCACGCTTTCGTTAGGTATGATATGCAGTGATCTTATTTACCTTGCGCTTGCCTGTTTCGGTCTAGCAACGATTGCCGAGAATTGGTCGATTGCGTTTGAGGTGATTCGCTACGTTGGTGCAGCTTATTTGATTTACTTGGGCTATAAGATGTTTAAGATCTTACCTGAAGTGCAAGGCTCAGCTGAACTCGCCGCCAAACAGAGTCAGAAATCCGAACTCGCGAGTTTCGCGCAAGGCTTTTTGATTTCAGCATCAAACCCTAAAGTGATTCTGTTTTATATTTCGTTCTTGCCGACTTTCATTGATTTGACGGTTTTACGCTCACAAGATATCGTCTTGGTTTCCGTTTTAGCATTTGTTGCTTTGATGTCTGGTGTAATGCTGATTGCGATGGGTGCGGGCAGAATGGCAGGTTTGTTAAAAACGCCACGCGCACATAAAAGGTTAAACCAAAGTGCTGGTGGAATAATGATTGCTGCTGGCTCATATTTGGCGATCAATCGATAAATACGAATCTTTAAACAAAAAGGCGAACCGATGGGTTCGCCTTTTTAGTTGGATATAAATGCCATCGTTTAAACAGAGACTTGTTTGTTAGTCACAATGGTGCAATTATTTAACGAGTGATATTACTCAGATGCATGTCTTATGATGACTATCGAACAACAGCTTTCTCGGCTGGATCTAAACTTATTGGTGTCGTTAAGTGTTTTAATCAAAGAGAGGAACGTAACGCGAGCTGCCAATACCTTGTATCTGTCTCAGCCTGCGATGAGTCGTACCTTAAGTCGCTTGCGAGAGTTGTTTGATGACCCACTGTTCTATCGAGAGTCTAATGGCTTAGTGCCCACGCAAAAAGCGTTAGAACTGCAAGCACCTTTAGAAGAGTTGCTATTGGCGATGCGAAGCCTAGTAACGAAATCTGCGTTTGATCCTGCTGAGTGTGTTCAAACCTTTGTTGTTTCTGTACCGCCATTAATGAGTCGGATGCTTTCTGTGCCCCTTGCTGAACGGTTCATGCACGATGCTCCAAACGCCAGTCTTATCGAATATCCGATTGCAAAAACGCCTACTAGCCAGCTGTTATCACGAGATGTGGATTTTACGATTCACATCGAAGCCCCGAGCAATCCAATCGAATTTCCATACGTGAGTCTTGGGCAGATCTATCCAGTATTTTACGTTTCTGAACATCACCCTTTAGCCAAAGCTGAAAATGTCACACTTGAGCAGTGCCTTGAATCTCGCTTTGTCGATCTCACGCTCGATATTCGCTCGAATTACGGACTGCAACACCCTGTAGACTCTTTTTTAGCTAAGAATGGAATGCAAAGAGACATTGCTTTTAAAAGCGGACAGCTTCTTACGTTAGTGGAAGTGATGCAGAGTTCGAATACAATTTTGGTTGCGACCCACAAATTGACGGAACTAGAGGGAATAAGCGACAAGATAGTGCCGATATTCTCTCTAGATAATGTTCCCGAGTTAATGTTCGAGCTGTTTTTAATTGAGCATAAAAGAACTGTTACTAGCCCAGCCCATCAATGGTTCAAGAACTTAGTCGTGTCGGTGATTGAAGACGTTGTTTGTGACAGTTGATTAAGGCTACGGACTTTAGAGCTGGCCTAAGCAATAACCAGCTAGAGCAATAACCGACCTCCAGTTTTCATATGGATCTGGTTTAGATACTTCAGCGCCTGTGATTCATAACATGACGTCTTCCTTTCCAGCTTTATTATTTCTAATCATCAGTTGGTTTGCGCTCAGCCAATTTCAACGACAGCCCTAAACTGGATTAATTACCCTACCTGTCTATTGTTAAGCAGTGAGCCTGTTGAAGGTAATCGTTCATCTTAAGAATAAATCGATAGTGGTGACATAACTTTCATGCATATCTCTTATACGGCGATGTCATTTGTGAATTTATGCTGCCTTGATAACATTGTTCACAAGTTGAGCGGTTAACGAACTAACTGTTCGAACAAAAACAAATGGACTATGTATTGATTTAGCGTTATCGATTTATTAGAGGTCAACAATGAAAAAATTAGCATTAGTAGTTTTAGGTTTAAGCGCAGTTTCTCTTTCTTCTTACGCAGCTGAAGAAGTTTCAACTCTGACAGAGTTCTTCAATGCCGATGGTGAAGTGACTACCGTCGACAATTACGCGGTGTACGAAACGTCACGCCAATATTTGAAAAACCAAGAGCTTGTTGGCGTTAATAAATTCCTACACAAACGCGAACTCACGCCAACCGATAAACAGCCTGTGGTTCGAATGAACCGAGACACTTACTACTCAATGGCTGTGATTAACGTTTCGCAAGGCGCGACGATTACGCTACCTGAGATTCCTGAAGGCAAATACATGTCGATGGAAGTGATTACAGAAGACCACCGCATTCAGCCAATGCAATACGGTTCTGGTACGTTTGATCTTTCTACTCATAGTGGAGACCACGTGTATGTCATCGTTCGTACTGATGCGACGTTCACCAAAGATGAAGTTCATAAAATCCAAGATCAGATGAGCATTGATGCAAAAGCAGACGGCAAATTTATGGCAATGCAAGTGGATGAGAAATCATTCGATGAGGTAGAGAAAAACCTTAAAATGGAAATGCCGAAACTACTGAAACGCGATGGTGCTCAGGCGACGTTTGGTATGTTTACCAGCCCTGAAGATGCTTCAAAAGAGATGTTTACCAAAGAGAAGTACGCAGTGGGCGCGGCTATCGGTTGGGGTGGCGCGCAGTTAGATGACAATATTTACGAAGTCTCTGGTAACTTCCCAGCAGACACTTGTCATCAGGCAACCTTTGATGATCCTAAGAACCAAGCGTTTTGGTCGGTAACGGTCTACAACAAGCAAGGTTTCATGTTTGGTGAAGTGGCGAACGTAAGCTCAAACACGGCTGAGAAAAATGCAGACGGCACTTACACCGTAAGCTTTGGTTGTGGTGATGATGCAGTAAACAACATCAAAACAGAAAACGATTCTGGTGTGTTTAACTTAGCTTTCCGTCATTACATTCCAAGCCAAAAAGTACGTGATGGATTCCGAGTACTTCCTTACGTTAAAGCAGTGAACTAATGTTGCGATAGTCGTACAACGATTGATAGATACGCGCTATTACCCATGGTAGTAGCGCGTTTTTTATGGGTTCTATTCTGTTTCTTGTTTTCTTAGTCGGAGAAACAGAGAGGCCGACTCAAAAAATGGTCTAACTTTGGTTATACGCAGCGTGCCTCAGTTCAAATAAATCAATTAAACCTTCTTCCATCGATACTTTCAGTTTCCCCACGTATTTGTTCGAATTTAAACCCGCTGACACCTTATGAGACAGCGCTTCCAGTTATCTTTACTGCCTCTAAAGGGAACAAGTACCACATACCAGCGTTATAAAAACCGATAGCCGTGGAGTGTTATGAGTCCTATTTGAGGTGTATAGTTATAGGTAATTCATTGGGTTATTGAATATTTAAGTTATCAAAAGATGCGGATGTCATGAAGAAAAACGGATTTACTTTAATGGAATTAATCATCGTGATCGTGATACTCGGAGTATTAGCGGTAACGGCTGCTCCAAGATTCCTTGGTATTCAGGAATCAGCGAGAGAAACGGTACTTGAAGGTGTTGCGGGTGCGATGGAAGGCGTGATCATGCAAGTGACTTCTAAAGCTATTATCGCAGGGCTTGATCCTGACGCAACAAACCCAGGTGATCAGAGCAACTACGTAATCGATTTTGGTATCGGTAGAGTTGAAGTCGACTGGGGCACACTTTGTCCTGAAAGTGAAGGTGAATCAGGAGATGCGTTAAATATGCTCGATTTCCTAACTTTTTCGGATGATGACAGCATCATCTCTGAATTAGGTAACAGACACACGGTAGTGGGATATACTCAGCCATTTAGTCAAGCTGACCTTAACAGCAATAACATAACTGATGATGCCTTACCTTCAGGTTGTTATGTTCTTTATGACTCTTTTGGCGGCAGGACAAGTGGAGACACATGTCCAGTAGATGGTTGTGAGTGTACAGTTCGGGTAATGAACGATGAGTGTTAAACCAAGGACATTATCTGGTTTATAAAAATTTAATAAAAAAGCGCGTTATTGCCGAGTAGCAATAACGCGCTTTTTTGTATTAGCTTATAGGTCTATCTTAGTTTAACAATGGAGTACTTGCTGGTGGCAAGTCACGCTTCTTAATTACGTATCGCAAGCGAAGCAACATCAACGCAGCTGATACGCTTAATCCCGTCAGAATACCAATCCAGAAGCCTTCTTCACCCATTGCTGGAACAATGTGGTCTGTTAAGCCCAACACCATACCCAGTGGTAACGCTAAGCCCCAGTATGAAGCGATAGCTAAGATCATCGGGATCTTGGTATCTTTATAGCCACGCAGAGCACCATTTGCAGAGGTTTGCAGAGCATCACTGAATTGGTACATAGCGGTAAAGGTCAATAACACTGCCGCTGTTGCACTGATTACTGGGTCAGTGGTGTAAAGCCTAATGATTAATTCAGGGAACAGTAGGAACATCGCTACCGAAAGCAACGAGATTAATGCTGCCACCAAAATACCGACTTTACTGCGCTCAATCGCGCCAAGTTCATCTTTTTCACCCAAAGCGTGTCCAACACGAATCGTAATGCCAAACGAGATACTCATCGGGATCACATAAGTTAGGCTCGATATATTGAGAGCGATTTGCGCCGCTGCTACGTTCTCAGCACCAATACGGCCGATCATCAATGCGATAACCGCAAAGATACTGCCACACACTGCAATGTTCATCCCGATAGGTAAACCTAACCTTAAAAGATGAAGCATCTCTTTTGCTTTTGGCTTAGCGTCTGCAAAGCTGATGATGGTTTTGTAATGATGATGGCCTTTAATGTAGGAATACAGCATTCCCGACATTAGCCAATACACTAAGCTCGTTGCCCAGCCACAGCCAACAGCACCCATTTCAGGGAAACCAAACTTACCGTAGATAAGCACGTAGTTGACCGGAATGTTAATCAGCAAACCAATTACCGAAATGATCATCGGCACTTTGGTGTTGTTCATACCTTCACAGAAGCCGTTCAAGGTGTAGAACAGGGCAATACCCGGAACACCAAAGGCTAGGGCAAACGCATAGTCACTGCCGATAGGGATGATTTCAGCGGCAACACCAATCCATTCTAGGATCGGTTTCGCACTCACCAAGTAAGCGATAAGCAGCACACTCGCGATTAATGCCAACCAAACCATCTGGAAGAATTCAACAGAGATACTTTGAAAGTCACGTGCGCCACGATGGTAAGCGACAACAGGCGTTAACGCCATAATCACGCCACGCAGTAGCAGCAACACAGGAATCCAAAGGCTAGTGCCGAGAGCAATAGCGGCAAGATCGGCAGGGCTTACTTGGCCAGCCATTGTCGTATCGACAAACCCCATCGCTTGGGTCGCTATTTGAGTCAAAATGATTGGAATCGAAAGATGCATAAGCGCACCCGATTCACGAGTAAAAGGACGAAGTTTCGTTAGCATGGAAGTTCACAACACCAATATAAATACACGAATGATGGCAGGATGGCCGGTGTGCATTTTAGGATGTGCCCCGTTGGGCGGGCGACAATATAAACACCTTACCGTATAGGGTCAAGCATTGGATTTATTGAGTTCAAGTTGCTCTGATATATACCGCCACGTCTTAGCTTCAAATCTAGTGCTGGATAACTCTCCTATTGCCACAATGCCAGCAGAAACACAAATAACCCAATTCCAAGCGTGACTTTTAAAAGTAAGCAAAGAGGGGCTCCACCTTTTGGCGCTTTATTGCAACATCCCATAATCGTTTCCTAGTTATATTGAGCTCGTGAGTTGACCTTAAACCTTCCCCTTACAGTAAGGTCAATAAGTTTATAAAACTTAACCAAATTAACCTTTCTTATCGTGTTGGATTCGTTAAGATAAATCCAAAGTCTGCGATTAGAAGTGTGAGGATAATGTGTTGATAGAAAAGTGGTTAGAGATCGATGGTGATCAGCTTTATTGCTTGTCGACTGATATCAAAGAGTCTCAGGAAACACTGGTGTTGATTCATGGGTTGGGTGAGTCGCATTTATGTTTTGCCGATGTGTTTGACTGGCTACCGAATTACAACTTAGTCATGTTCGACCTGTGTGGTTATGGCTATTCTCCTGCTTCGAATATATCCCACTCAACAGAAACTCAAGCAAATCGAATATTGAAAGCACTCGACTTATTGAGCATCCATGGTTGCTTTCTACTTGGGCACTCTTGGGGAGGCGATACATCGACGTTGATTTGTGAATACGACACGAGAGGCATCGTGCGTGGTTTCATTAATGCTGAAGGCGGACTGCACGAAGAAAGCATCATCCTATCCCAGATTATTGCAGATACATATTCTGAACTAAGCACTGACGAGTTTGCGAACTGGGTGAAAGGAGAAGGTTTCTCAAAACGTTTTCCCATGGCTTGGGGACACGGAGCAGGTGTTAAGTATCTTTCGTCAGTTAGAAGATGTGAGCCAGAGGTTCTTGGTCAAACCGCCAGTGAAATCTACGGACAACATGCGACTCAAGATATCCGTGGCGTGGTTGGCTGGGGACAAATTTTCGAAAACTTATCCATACCTAAAGTATATTTTTGGGGTGCTGACAGCCTAGAGGGTTGTGAGCGTGCGAAAGAGTTTATTAGTACGTTAGACAACGTTTCATTTGAGGGCGCAAACCACTGGGTGCAAAACGATCCGGCCAAGTTCTATGCGGAAGTAGATAAGTTTATTACTGGCGTTACAAATAGAACCAAAACTTAGATATTCAACAACGATAATAGAAAGTCTATATGTGGATTGTTGGTTAGCTGGCGCGATCTTTACCTCTCAGCTTGAAATGATTGATTCTCCAAAAACAAAAAAGCGAACCAAGTGGTTCGCTTTTGTTTATCTAAAATCTACAAAATTAGTCTTCGTAGTTGTCGATGCTTGGGCAAGAACAGATTAGATTACGGTCGCCGTATACGTTGTCTACACGGTTAACTGTTGGCCAGTACTTCGAGTTCTTCGTTGCTTTCGATGGGAAGCAACCAAGTTCACGAGAGTAAGGGCGATCCCATTCTGCGCCAGCTAGATCAACTTGTGTGTGCGGTGCGTTCACTAGAGGGTTGTTGTCTAGTGGCCATTCACCCGCTTTCACAGCTGCCATTTCGTGACGGATTGCGATCATCGCTTCACAGAAACGGTCTAGCTCTTCTAAATCTTCTGATTCAGTTGGCTCTACCATTAGCGTGCCAGCAACTGGGAAAGACATAGTTGGCGCGTGGAAACCGAAGTCCATTAGACGCTTAGCAATATCTTCTTCGCTGATGCCTGTGTCTTCTTTAAGTGGACGAATATCGATAATACATTCGTGCGCTACGCGGCCGTTAGTGCCACGGTAAAGAACAGGGTAGTGAGGACGTAGTTTTTCCATCACGTAGTTCGCGTTCAGAATCGCTACTTTAGTCGCGTCTGTTAGGCCAGGTTCGCCCATCATTGCGATGTAAGCCCAAGAGATAGGTAGGATTGACGCACTACCTAAATCTGCTGCTGATACTGCGTAGTCAGAACCTTGAACACCATTTTCGATGTGGCCTGGTAGGAAAGGTGCTAGGTGCGATTTAACACCGATTGGACCCATACCCGGACCGCCGCCACCGTGTGGGATACAGAATGTTTTGTGTAGGTTCAAGTGGGATACGTCTGAACCAATGAAGCCAGGCGAAGTTAAACCTACTTGAGCGTTCATGTTCGCGCCGTCTAGGTAAACCTGACCGCCCGCTGCGTGTACTTGTTCACACACTTCTTTCACTTGCTCTTCGTATACGCCGTGCGTAGAAGGGTAAGTGATCATGATGCTTGATAGGTTGTCTTTGTGCTTCTCGATTTTCGCTGCTAGGTCTGTCATGTCGATGTTGCCATCTTCATCACACTTAACAACCACTACCTTCATTGAAACCATTGATGCTGTTGCAGGGTTAGTACCGTGCGCCGAGCTTGGAATCAGACAAACGTTACGGTGACCTTCACCGCGGCTTGCGTGGTAGCGTTGAATCGCGATTAGACCTGCGTATTCGCCAGATGCTCCAGAGTTAGGCTGTAGTGAGAAATCGTCGTAACCGGTGATTTCACATAGCTTCTCTTTAAGATCTTTTGCTAGTGCTGTGTAACCCGCCGCTTGCTCTAGAGGTGCGAATGGGTGAATTGAACCAAACTCAGGCCATGTTACTGGAATCATCTCAGCAGCAGCGTTCAGCTTCATCGTACAGCTGCCCAGTGGGATCATGCCGTGCGTTAGTGAGAAGTCTTTGTTCTCAAGCTGTTTTAGGTAACGCATCATTTGCGTTTCGCTGTGGTGCGTGTTGAACACTGGGTGAGTTAGGAACTCTGATTCACGACGACAGTTTTCTGGAATTGCCGCAAACTCATTTGATGCAATGTCAGAAGATAGCGCTTGAACGTCTTCTTTTACGTCGAAGATAGCGAATAGGGCATTCACGTCGTCGACTGTGGTTGTTTCATCTAAGCTGATACCGATCTTACCTTTAAGAAGGCGCAAGTTGATGTCTGCTGCTTGTGCTTTCGCGTACAGTGCATCTGTCTTCTCTTCAGAGTTGATTGTGATGGTATCGAAGAAGCTGTTGTTTGTTAGCTCGTAACCCGCTTTAGTCAGGCCAGCCGCTAGGATAGCTGTCATGTGGTGTGTACGACGAGCGATAGTACGTAGGCCTTCTGCACCGTGGTAAACCGCGTAGAAAGACGCCATGTTTGCTAGAAGTGCTTGAGCTGTACAGATGTTCGATGTCGCTTTCTCGCGGCGGATGTGTTGCTCACGAGTTTGCATTGCCATACGTAGCGCTTGGTTACCGTGAGTATCGATAGAAACACCGATTACACGACCTGGCATTGTACGCTTATGCTTTTCACGAGTACCCATGAATGCAGCGTGTGGACCGCCGTACCCCATAGGAACGCCGAAACGTTGTGCTGAACCGATTACTACGTCTGCGCCCATTTCGCCAGCAGGCTTAAGTAGAGCAGAAGCAAGTAGGTCAGTTGCAACCGTTACAAGCGTTTTGTTTGCTTGAGCTTTCGCAATGATGTCGGTTAGATCGCGAACTTCACCTGTAGTACCAGGGTATTGAACTAACGCACCAAATACGTCTTGCTCTGGAAGTGTTTCAAGAGCACCAACCATTACTTCAAAACCGATGTACTCAGCACGAGTTTTAACAACTTCTAGTGTTTGAGGGTGAACATCGTCAGCAACGAAGAATACTTTGCTCTTGCTTTTACCAGCACGCTTACACAGTGTCATTGCTTCGCCAGCCGCTGTCGCTTCGTCAAGAAGAGACGCGTTCGCGATTTCCATACCGGTTAGGTCCATTACCATTTGTTGGTAATTTAGTAGAGCTTCAAGACGACCTTGAGAGATCTCTGGTTGGTATGGTGTGTAAGCTGTGTACCAGCCTGGGTTCTCTAAAACGTTACGTAGAATAACGTTTGGAGTGAATGTGTTGTAGTAGCCTTGGCCAATGAAAGTACGTTTCACTTGGTTTAGGTTAGCGATCTCTTTAAGAGAGGCCAGCATGTCCATTTCGCTTAGTGGCGCAGCAAGTGTCATTGGTTTTTCAAGACGGATTTGTGCAGGAACCGTTTCGTCGATCAGTGCGTCTAGGCTAGTCGCGTTGATCGCTTCAAGCATTTTTTGCTGGTCTGCTTTATTTGGGCCGTTATGACGAGCAACAAACTCGTTTTGAGTACCCAGGTCTTTCAGTAATTGGCTTTGAAGTAATTCAGTCATGATATGTTCTACTTTCTCTCTGGAGCCGTGAGCTAGCCCCTAAAATTAAGCTGCTCAAAAGAGCAGCTTTATCGTAATGAGGTTACCTATTAGTCTTCTTCGATAGAGCTTAGGTATTCTTCCGCATCTTTAAGGTTGTCTAGTTCAGACGCATCAGACATCTTCACTTTAACAATCCAACCACCTTCATAAGGTTCTTCGTTGATTAGCTCTGGGCTATCTTCTAGTTCTTCGTTGATTTCTACGATTTCGCCAGAGATTGGTGCGTAGATATCAGAAGCAGCTTTCACTGACTCAACTAGAGAGAAGCTTTCGCCAGCTTCGATTTCGTCGTCAGTGTCAGGCAGGTCAACAAACACAACGTCACCTAGCATCTCTTGAGCGTGCTCAGAAATACCGATAGTTACAGTACCGTCACCGTTGTCTTTTACCCACTCGTGGCTGTCTGCAAACTTTAGTGTATTGTCCATTGCTTATTCTCCAAAAATTTATGAGGTTTTAATTTAAATCTTAAAAACGGTCTAACGGTAAAGAGGGAAGCGCTTGCAAAGCTCTTTAACTTGCTTGCGAACACGTTGCTCAACTTCAGCGTTGCCTTCAGGGCTTTCAACTAAGCCATCAAGTACATCGCCGATCCATTCACCGATAAGTTTGAATTCTTCAGTGCCAAAACCACGACTGGTTCCAGCTGGCGTACCTAAACGAATGCCAGAGGTAATCATAGGCTTCTCTGAATCGAATGGTATACCATTTTTGTTACATGTGATCCCTGCACGCTCTAATGCCTCTTCAGTTACGTTACCTTTCAAGCCCTTAGGACGAAGGTCAACCAGCATTAGGTGCGTGTCTGTTCCGCCAGTCACAATGTCACAACCGCGAGTTTGCAACACTTCAGCAAGAACTTTTGCGTTGTCGATCACTGAATCAATATAAGTATTAAATTCTGGGCCAAGTGCTTCGCCAAACGCCACTGCTTTAGCCGCGATAACGTGCATGAGTGGGCCGCCTTGTAGGCCAGGGAACACTGCAGAGTTGATCTTTTTGTTGATGTCTTCGTGGTTCGTCAGAATCATACCGCCGCGTGGGCCACGAAGTGTTTTGTGCGTTGTTGTTGTAACAACGTGTGCGTGTGGTAGTGGGCTAGGGTGAGCACCTGTCGCGATAAGACCCGCGATGTGTGCCATATCTACCATAAGGATAGCGCCAACTTCGTCAGCGATTTCGCGGAATTTAGCGAAGTCGATAACGCGTGGGATAGCACTACCACCTGCAATAATCATTTTAGGTTGGCATTCGATAGCGAGAGCGCGTACCGCTTCGTAATCGATTTCAAGAGTGTCGCGGTCTACGCCGTATTGAACTGCGTTGAACCATTTGCCTGAAAGCGCAGGGCGTGCACCGTGCGTAAGGTGACCACCAGCGTCAAGAGACATACCTAGGATAGTGTCGCCAGGTTGAAGTAGGGCAAGTTTAACTGCGCCGTTCGCTTGAGCACCTGAGTGAGGTTGTACGTTCGCGTATTCACACTTGAATAGCTGTTTAGCACGTTCAATCGCAATAGCTTCTACTGTATCTACGTGCTCACAACCACCGTAGTAACGACGACCTGGGTAGCCTTCTGCGTATTTGTTGGTAAGGCAAGTGCCTTGAGCTTGCATTACTGCTTTAGAAACGATGTTCTCAGAAGCAATAAGTTCGATTTGTTCGTTTTGACGAGTGTTCTCTGCTTGGATTCCAGCAAATACTGCGTCGTCAGTCGCAGATAGGTTCGTAGAGAAAAAACTGTCTAAGCTATGGTTTTGATAAGCGTTCATTGTCGAGACCTTTCATTAAGCTAATGGTGATTGTTTTTATAGTCCATTAGGTCTTACGTTGATTTCTGCATCGGTATCGTTTGCGTTATATAGGTGTATAAATAGTGCATTGCTTCTTATTTATACGACCATAGCGTCAAAGCGATCGTTGTAGGGTCAATGCAGCACGAATTGGTTCCCAAAAATTTCGGGTAAAAAACAGCTCTTACAAATGTTAAATCTATCACTTGCTGCAAGCTGAAGTAGCATCTCTTCATCTAACAAGTCGATAACATAGCTCCGATAAAATCAATTTTCAACAAAAATTTCCAATAGGAAACAGATTTTCTCGTTTTGCTACAGGGAGCACGCTTTATTTCCCTGTGTGCTCTTTAATCAACAAAGCGCTTCATGCAACAATGAAATCAATAGACAGGAAGTAAGAAATGAATGAGGGACCTATGTCAGAAGACATTTATGATGAGTACCCATCTTTAACGTTGGCGAAAGAGACGTTAGATCAGAATATCGAACCACTTAGGCTCGGCCAGCGTATTAAAGATATCCGCAGCAAGCTAGGCATTACGTTAGAAGAGGCGAGCCAACGTACTGGTTTGGCGCGCTCTACGCTGAGTAAAATCGAGAACGAACAAATCTCACCGACGTTCCAAGCGATGCAGAAATTGGCTATGGGTTTGCAAATTGATATGCCGCAACTCTTTGAGCCACCAAGAAAAAAGGTTGCCACAGGACGTCGTGACTTAACTAAAGCAGGTCAGGGCAAACCTCACCCAACTCCGACTTACGAGCATGAACTGCTCGCGACAGAACTTTCGAATAAGAAGATGATGCCGTTCAAGAGCCGAGTGAGAGCACGCACCTTTGAAGAGTATAACGATTGGGTTCGCCACGATGGTGAGGAGTTCTTGATGGTGATCTCTGGTGATGTGATGTTCTACTCAGAATTCTATGAGCCGGTACCCATGAGCGAAGGTGACAGCATGTATTACGACGCCAACATGGGGCATATGTTGATTTCTACTAGTACAGAAGATGCACTGATTTTGTGGGTGACTGCAAAATAAGTTAACAAAGTTAGAATTTCTTATAGTGAATGCAAACGTTTGCTTTTGTTTCTAACGTTTGCCAAAAGACGCGATGTTGGTGTGAAAAGCATCAATATCGCGTTTTTGTATGCGACTGAAAGTTGTTTTTAAATTGTTAAATATCACATTTTGAGCTGTTTTAATCTTGTTAAGGGTGTAAAACTGACTCAGGCTTGTTTACTATAGTGAACACGGTTTACTCATGTTGATTGAAGTTTACTGAAGTGAATTCTTAGAAAGTGAGTCGTATAGCTTTTATACAGAAGCCTCTTTTTATATCGCTAGTAATAAAAGCCTATATAGAAGACATCACTTTTTACTATCTACTGTTTCTAACGTTAACCCATATCGTTAGAGGCGACTCTAAATAGAGATATAAGCGGCAGATTCGATTTGGAAAGCCTGCAACGCTTCATGGAGAATAAAATGACTCAAGAACACGCTAATCAAGACCTACTAAAAACACCTCTGCATGCACTTCACGTTGAAGTCGGCGCAAAAATGGTTCCTTTTGCTGGCTACGACATGCCAGTTCAGTATCCACTAGGTGTAAAGAAAGAGCACTTACACACTCGTGACGCTGCTGGTCTTTTTGATGTTTCTCACATGGGGCAACTGCGTCTACACGGTGAAAATGCAGCCGCTGTTTTAGAATCTCTGGTTCCAGTAGATATTATCGACCTGCCTTCTGGTAAGCAGCGCTACGCCTTCTTTACTAATGAACAGGGCGGCATCATGGATGATCTTATGGTTGCTAACCTTGGCGGTCACCTATTTGTTGTTGTGAACGCGGCGTGTAAAACACAAGATATCGACCACCTAACGGCTCACCTTCCTGCAGACGTAAAAATGGAAGTGATTGATGACCGCGCTCTATTAGCACTTCAAGGTCCGAAAGCGTCTGAAGTTCTGGCTCGTTTCCAACCAAGCGTTGCAGACATGCTGTTCATGGATGTTCAAAAAGTCGATATCGACGGCGTAGAGTGCATCGTAAGCCGCAGTGGTTATACCGGTGAAGATGGCTACGAAATCTCAGTACCGAACGATCACGCTGAAGCACTTGCTCGTAAACTAACATCAGAAGCAGAAGTAGAGTGGATTGGCCTTGGTGCTCGTGACTCACTTCGTCTTGAGTGTGGTCTATGTCTGTACGGTCACGATCTAGATACAACAACAACGCCGGTAGAAGCTAGCCTTTTATGGGGTATCCAAAAAGTGCGTCGTACTGACGGTGAACGTGCAGGCGGTTTCCCTGGCGCTGATATCATCCTTGAGCAAATCGCGACTAAAGACGTTCAACGCAAGCGTGTTGGTCTTGTTGGTCAGACTAAAGCACCAGTACGTGAAGGCGCTGAGCTGTTCGATGCTGAAGACAACAAGATTGGCGTTGTAACAAGTGGTACTGCGGGTCCTAACGCGGGCAAGCCTGTTTCTATGGCTTACGTTCGTACTGACCTAGCGGTTATTGGCACTGAAGTATTCGCTGAAGTTCGTGGCAAGAAGCTACCAATGACAGTAGAAAAAATGCCATTCGTACCTCAGCGTTACTATCGTGGCTAATCTCTTTTAAGAGAAACCACTAAGCTAAATGAAAGCCTATTGTTTGCTTCTCTTTATTGGGAAGCCTAACGGTAGGCTTTTTTGATTTTGGTAGCGTATGTCTTTGGTAACGTATTGCTTTTAACGTTACCCACTAACAACGGTTACTTAAAATTCGTTTATAAAATGAGATATGTGGCGATATCGTTACAAATACTTACTATAATCACGATTGTGACGTGTTATGGTGGCGATTCATCATTTTTGTAAATAAGTAGTAGGGGTTACAAGGAGTTAACTATGAACGTAAACCATACAATGAGTCCGGTTCGTAAAGCCGTTTTAGGGCTTTTAGCGCCATTAATTTACACATCAAGTGTTATGGCAACGGAAAACACGGACGAAAGTACTCCTGATTTGGGTGTAACACCCTATATTGTGAATGGTAGCGACGCTTCAGTCACGGAATTTCCTTCGATGGCAAGCTTGTTCATTGATCGTATTGATTATGACGGTGTTTACTCAACAGGCCCTTACTGTGGTGCGACAATTTTAGATAACTATCATGTACTGACTGCTGCACACTGTATTTATGGTGATGAGAATGCTCAACTTTTCACGGTAGTTGTTCCTCAATTGGAAGATACTTCTCTATTCCCTAACGGTAGCATCCAGAAAGTACGAGTATCTGAGGTGTATTATCGAACGGATTATTCAAACAGTATCAATCAACTATTAAGAAATGATATTGCGATTTTAAAGTTAGAAGCTTCTCTTAACCTTCAATCCTCAGCTGAAACTGTTATCCCTCAATTTGATACATACCTTAATGCTGCGAATGATTTCGTTGCAGTTGGCCATGGTGACATCGAGACTGATGTTGATGGTACGACATTGCTACAACAAGTTGACCTGACATATGTTGATACTCTTAATTGTAAAGCTGTTTTCGGTCCGTTAGTCACTGATAAACAAATTTGTTTCAACGGTAACGGACCGAATAATGGCTTATACGGGGGTACATGCCAAGGCGATTCTGGTGGTCCGGTGTTTTGGAAAAATGGCTCTACATATGAACAGGTCGGTATAACGAGTTTTGGGCCGACTACTTGCGGTGATGACATCGGCGTAACATCTGTATTTACAGAGGTATATGATTATAAAGATTGGATTACGGATGTAACTAAAGGGGTAAATGATAGCACGGAAACTGTCCAGTTTACCGCGACAGAGGCAAAACGAGTTGCTGTTGCTGGGACAAGTGCGTCAACTGGCTCTGGTAGCAGTGGCGGAGGTATTTCATTTGGTTTGCTAGGGATGCTGATGTTGATTGCTGGTGTTAGAAAAGCAGTTAAACGTTAGATCTTCAATGTTTTGAACAAGTCGACGCTTTATTTAAAGATAGCGTCGACTTTTTAGTTTTTACTTTTGCAGGTGTGCAGTTGGTTAGTTGCTTGTAGAACTAGTTACTCAGCTCGATAACCGCTTTACGGCTGTATCTTTCTAGAATCTCATCCATCTCTTTTATCGCAGCATTGATGCTTTTAATCCCACCTTGAGCCACACCTTTTTCATTTTCGTTCAATGCAGAAAAAGCTTGCTTTAATTCCTTACCTTCCAACATGTTCCCGTGCAGCAACACCTCTTTGTACGTGAGTAGCTTATGTTGTATTGCAATAATTTCTGGGCGGGGATTGTCTGATTCTAATGCGTGACTAATGCAAGGAAATGCCAATGTATAGCGATTCGCAATTTCCAATTTGACGTCTTTCTTATTCGCAATATGCAATTTTTATTATTTCCCAACACTTGAATACTCAAGTTACCTAGCCTGTACGTTCACAACTGATATCAGTGTGAAGGTTTATGAAACGTAACGGTTTTATCAAGCGAATAATATGCCTTTGATGGCTTATGTAAACCATCACAAGTCAATATGGTCTGCTTCTTGCTGAATTTAGGTCATAACTGTCTTTTGAGGATGAGCTTATGTCACAAGAACCCATAATATTGGCGCTGATTGAGCGTAGGAAACAAGCCAACTTGTCTCAAGAAAAGTTAGCCTCGAGTGCAGGAATGAGCTTAAAAACCTATCAAAGGATTGAACGCGGAGAGGCGGACATCAAGATGTCTCAGTATCGTTCAATCACTAGAACCTTAAAAGTGACGGATTTGGATGTGGTGCTTGATATTGTTGGCGCATCACAAGTAACAGCGGAAGATGTAGCTGCGGTCAGTCGTCTGCTGACCAGCGAAGAGCGCCTGTTGTTGATCAAGCTGATTTTGTCGGTCAAAAAGAAGCAGTAGTCTTTCTTTCAAATAAACAGCGTAATAGATCGATTCGTTAGTCAAATTGACAGATACTTCTAGGGTAATGTGTTCTCTGAGGGCATGAAGCCATCAGCTCACTCTTCCACGCAGCTGTTTGGTGGTGCTTCTTTGTTTTTTGCTTTCTAAACGTCTTTTCTGAGAGCCACGCGTCGGCTTAGTTGCTCGTCTTACTTTTTGAACCTTTGTCGCTTCCAAGATCAATTCTTTCAAGCGCACTAAAGCATCATCTCGGTTTTGTTCCTGAGTTCTATACTGTTGCGCTTTAATGATAATCACACCGTCTTTGGTGATGCGGCTATCTTTGTGTGCGAGGAGCTTTTCTTTATAGAAGTCAGGTAGGGTAGAGTGCTTGATATCAAAACGTAAATGTATCGCGCTCGATACTTTATTGACGTTCTGACCGCCGGCTCCTTGTGCTCTGATCGCTGTTAACTGGAGTTCCCAGTCTTGAATCGAAACAGAGTTAGATATTTGTAACATAAACATCCATTTTGAACGGTAATATGGCGCCATGATACTGAATATTGGTTATGGTATCAGTAACTTTATTTAAGAGTGGTAGTAGTGATGAAAATAGATTTAACGGCATATGAAGGATTAATCTTTGATATGGACGGTACGTTGATCGATACAATGCCTGCACATGTAAAGGCGTGGGAGCGAACGGCTGAAGAGTTTGGCTTTCATTTTGAAGCGTCTTGGCTGCATAGCTTAGGTGGCATGCCGAGTTATAAGATAGCCGGTGAGGTGAACAGCAAATACGGTTTATCGCTCGACCCACAAGCGGTTTCTACGTTTAAAATGGCGTCGTTTGCGGCTATCGAAGACAAAGGAGACGTTATCCCTTGTACTCACTCTCTGTTGTTAGAGCATCTGGGTAACAAGAAGATTGCAGTCGGAACGGGCAGTCAACGTAAAAGTGCCGAACAGTTACTGGATAAGACAGAGATCTTGAGTAAGCTCGATATTCTCGTGACAGCAACAGACGTTAAGAATCACAAACCAAATCCGGATACTTTCTTAGATGCGTGTTTTGGTATGGGTTTGCAGCCAAAGCAGTGTGTTGTGTTTGAAGATACGAACCTAGGTAAGCAGGCTGCTCATGCTGCGAACATGGATTGTATTCTAGTGGTAGAGGGGAACAAACTAGAGTTCTATCCTGCACCAAGCTGATTGCAAGGATTGGGTTGTTAAACCGCCAAACTAATAGCCTAGCGGAACAATACTGATTTTCTGTTAGGCGATTTCGCTCATTTCGCTGTCTAGGAACAGGCACACACTGTTTCGACCTGCTGCTTTGGCTTCATAAAGTGCTAAATCGGCGCACTTGTAGTTAAGAGCAGGGTCGTTGGTCAGGTTGGTAATTCCACCACTGACCGTCACCACGTTATCGAGCTCAATACTGACTGCGATTCTCAATCTGTTAAGTACATACTCAGCTTCTTCTGTTGTGGTATGAGGCAGAATAACGCCAAACTCTTCGCCACCAATACGAGCCACAAAATCAGTTTCTCGGCACTCTCGTTGTAATACTTGAGCAACGGTTTGAATGACGCGATCTCCATAATCGTGACCAAATCTGTCGTTGATGCGTTTGAAGTGGTCTATGTCCAAAATCGCTAAACAAGACTGTTCGCGAGTAGGGTAACGATTAACACGAGAGCACTCATCTCGCAGCTCAAGATCGAATTTACGGCGGTTCCAACACCCAGCTAAGGCATCTTTTTCACTCAGGTTTCTCAGTTTGTTTTCTAGCTCTTTGTGTTTACTTATATCCACAAATGAAGCGACATAAAACTGAATCACGTCTTTCGAGTCTTTAATGGTTTGGATTCGCAATATTTCCGTGATCAAAGACCCGTCTTTACGACGATTAACCACTTCGCCTTCCCACATGCCTTTCTCTTTGATGATGCTCCACATCTTGATGTAGAACTCTTCGTTGTAGCGACCAGAGGCAAACATGGACGGTTGGCGGCCTTTTACGTCTTCTAACTCGTAGCCACTCACACGGGTGAACTCTTGGTTTACTTTGATGATTCGGTTGTTTCTGTCGGTAATCACCAAGGCAGACATGCCATTCATTGCGGCCTTAGCAAGTTGGCTCTCGATACTGTTCTTCTTGTGGTTGCTGTTCCACAATACGAAGCCAGCGGAGATCATCGAAATCAAGAAAGACAAGGTGATGATCTGAACGACGATCGCTTGTTTTTCTTGTCGGTATTGACTGCTGAACTGCTGATTTTCAATGTGAAGAACCATGTAAATAGGGCCTTCAAACTGTTTGATTTTAGGGCTGATGTCGGAATGAAAATACCAGTTCTCACCATCGAAATAGCTCGAAGATGTCTTGTCTTGAATCGCAGTCCAAAGCTCAGGGTATAACTTTGCGTAAGTCTGCTCTGAACGTGATTCAATTACATGTCCGAAAGATTCCGTAGGATCCGGCCCCATGATTATGTGTCCGGTTTTGTTGAGAATAATAGGAACAGCAGAAGATGCACCAATTTGATAGTGAAGGCGCTTATAAATCTCAAGCATGTTCAGGTTTGCGATGAAGTAACCAATAATGCGGTTGTTTTCAGCGACTGGCGTCATAATGCGTAGCGCTGGAATCAAAGGGCGAACGATCTCTCCGTTTTCGACTTCAAGATCAATACCGCGAGAGCTAATCTCACCAATCTTTAATTGCTGTAGTACCTCATAGTAATCACGCGAAGACTTGTTCTGCAGTTCACTATCTGGAACCACGATTGCTTGATTGTCTTTATAATTAACGCGAAACACTTCGTTGCCAGCTAGATCGAGGTAACGAAGCTGGGAATAGTATTTTTGGCCACGAGCTAACATCACCCAAAGATCTTGCAGGGTTTCTTTATGGATAATAGAAGGTTCTCGAATCGCTCGGAGTAGTGTTTGAGAGTCGGCGATTGAAGGAACAGAGTTAGAGATTTGCTCAACAATAACAGCGAGTTCATGAAAGCTGTATTCGATTTGATTTTGGCTAGACTGCTTAATATTTAGAGTGTGCTGAGCATCAATTCTGTCAAGTTCAGAATTGATGTAGAGGGCAGGGACTAGTCCTAGGGCAAAGATGGTACATAGAAATTGGCTGACTAGTTTTTTTATACTTGTATTCATCACTGTCCTCAAAGAATCAGCGCAATACTATATATTTTATAGGGTTTTTAATGTGATCTTGACCGAGAAGTTAAGACAAGATTCGCATATAACTACGATTTAAGTGCAACTTCTTGCACTTAAGCTTGATTGCTCAATATAGAACGATGTTCCGAAATATTATCCAAATTAATCGCGATTAATTGCCGCTTATCTAACTAAGGACAGCTAGCTTAGGCCTACGATATTTCCATTACTATCAATATCTAACGACATGAACGCCGGTTTGTCAGGCAAGCCTGGCATGGTCATCACATTGCCGCACAACGCGTAAATAAAGCCAGCACCAGCACACAGTTTTAGTTCTCTAACGGGCACGTCAAATTGGGTTGGTGCACCTTTTACGTGTGCTTCTGTCGAGATCGATAGTGGTGTTTTTGCCAAACAAACCGATAGGTCGCTATAGCCATGCAGTTTGAATTCAGCCAGTTGCTTTTTAGCCAGTGGAGATAGCGAAATCCTTGCCGCGCCATAACCAACTTCAGCAACCGCCATCAGCTTTTCTTCTAGGCTTTGCTCTGAGTGATACAAAGGCTTAAATTCACTCTGTTTTTGGCAAGCTTTTAGCACGGCGTGAGCCAGTTGAGTCGCGCCTTCGCCACCTTGACCAAATGCTTCGCTTACTTCAACGCTAACGCTTGAGTCGAAGTCGGTGATCATCTGTTTCAAAGCATCGAGCTCTTGAGTTGAGTCTTGTGGGAATCGGTTAATCGCAACAACTGTAGGCACTTGGTATTGCTTAACGTTGTTGATGTGCCATTTAAGGTTCTCAAAGCCTGCAATAAGTGCGTCTTGGTCATCATTAAAGATTGAATCAGGTAACGGAGTGCCCGGTCTCAAATCGTATAAACCAGAGTTTGCCTTTAATCCACGTAATGTAGCGACAACCACAGCGCAATCGGGCTTCTTGTTCGACGCTTTCGCTTTTATGTTACACGCTTTCTCAAAACCCATGTCTGAGCCGAAACCACCTTCGGTCACAACAAAGTCACTCAGTTTTAACGCTATCTTATCGGCAATAATTGAAGAGTTACCATGTGCGATGTTCGCGAAAGGTCCAGCGTGAATTAGGGTAGGAACGCCTTCAAGGGTTTGCATCAATGTTGGTTCAATAGAATCCTTCATGGTTACGGTCATTGCGCCTGCAACGTTGAAGTCATCTGCGGTTAGCGGCAAGCCTTGTTTGTTGTAAGCAAGTACCACTCGTCCGATGCGCTTTCTCAAATCTTGAAGGTCATTGGCTAGAGCAAGAATGGCCATTAGTTCAGAAGCGGCTGAGATATCAAATCCATCTTCTCGCTCAAAGCCGTTAATTGTTTTGTCTGCTTCGTTCTTGCCAACCGTGATCATGCGTAATGCGCGATCATTATGGTCAAGTACACGTCGCCAAACGATTCTACTTGGGTCGATATTCAGTGCTTTTAAGCCTGAGCGCGTTTCAAAGGCGTCTAACCCTTCACGCTGTTCATGATACAAACGTGCATCAATGGCGGCGGAGGCGAGGTTGTGAGCGGCCGTAACAGCATGAATATCGCCCGTGAGATGCAGGTTTAATTGTTCCATAGGGGCAACTTGAGAGTAACCACCGCCCGCTGCGCCGCCTTTTACACCAAATACCGGGCCCATTGAAGGCTGACGAATGCAGGCCATTGCAGATTGGTTAATCTTTGCGAGGCCTTGTGCTAATCCGATAGTAGTGACGGTTTTGCCTTCACCAAGAGGTGTCGGTGTGATCGCCGTGACTACGACTAACTTACCATCTTGTTGGTTGGCGAGGCGTTCAAGTGATGTGAGAGACACTTTAGATTTGAATTGCCCTAATGGCTGATGTTCGTTGTGGTGCAGGCCAGCTTGCTTGGCAACCTCACTGATGTTTTTAAGGGGAGTAGAGCGACAAATATCAATATCAGACAGCATATTTGATCCTTATATCAGAACCGAAAGGTGGTACGTAAACGTTTGCGTGGCGATAGTACTGTATAAATTTGCCAAGTAAAGGCAAACCACACGAATTATGTGCTGGAAGATAACAGATCTAAAGAGTCATTGCGCGAGATCAAATCTTAAACGAGCAAAATATTCGATATGATTAACTTCAGCTGCCGTTATATTGGTGTTGAATACAAAAAGGGCTGCATATAGCAGCCCTTCAAGGAATGGGTAATCTCACTTGGCGTTAACCTTTAAGAGGTAACTGCCTAATATGGTCGATTAACGATCCCAGTATGTTTCTTCTAAGCTATCTTCGCGTTCAGGTAATGCACGAGAAAGGCGAGGAGAGTGCTGAGTCAACACTTCGTAGCTTACACGGTTTGCGTACTTACAAATTTGAGACAGTGAAGAGTAAGTTAGACAAGTGTGCTCGTGTTTCTCTGAGTTTGGTACATTCACGTGGTGGTAGCTATTTGCTGCCATGTCGTGAAGTAGTGCTGAAAGTGCACCATCGCCAGCGCCATTGGTATTCTTAATCTCAAGTGGGCCACCTAGGTAAGGGCCAATGTGAGAGTACACTTTTACTGGGTCTTTACAGTCTTGCTTACGCATCGCACGGCTGAATTCGTATTTATTGAACTCAGGGATGTTACCCGGTAACAATGGCAGTGTGGTTTCGCGTTTCGCTGGTTCGTCAGTGTAACCTGCCATGTATAGACCAATAGGACCTGCAGTACATAGAACTAGGTCAACCCACTCAAGTGCCTTGTTAGCAGCCAATAGAGGATCTTTTTCACCCGTTAGCGCTTCACCTTCATCTTCGTTCATCGCGACGATGGTTACGTTTTCTTTCAGGTATTCTTGCCACCATTCAGCGTTGCCTTCGATCACATACTTAGTACCAAGTGTTAGTACAACAGGCACATTGTGCGCTTTCGCGTATTCAATCGCTTTTTGTACCGCTTTTGGCATCGGATCTTCAGGTTTGCCACGCATTAGGTATGACGACACAACCAATGCAGAAGCTTTCTCGAAGACTTTTTCAGGAATGCTTTCTGGAAGAAGTTGGTTCATGTGGCCTTCGTTGATTGCAAACGTACGTTCGCCATCTTCAGAAATCAGCGTGTAACAACGACCAATTGGACCATCAACAGTTTGAAGGTGGTTTAGATTCATACGAGAAGAAGTGCGGCAAAGGTAACGATAACCAAATGAGCCAACTTCAATCTTCTTAGACATTACGCCAAGCAGGACAGATTTGCTGTCCGCAAGTACGGAATAGTTGTGCAGTGTGTTGCCGATAGTATCGCCAGGATATTGATGCGTGATCAAACCGCGCTCAACTAACTCTTCATACAGCGCATCTGCTTTACTTTCTTCCAATACCAGTGAGTGACCTTTACTCAGCTCGTATTTTTCTAGGAACTCGTTGTCAACACGGGCTTCGATATCAACAATCGTTTGGCCAACACCCACAATCGTTGCGCGGTGAAGCTTAGGCGTTTGTTGAATTTGGTTGACCAACGGATCACGTGCGTGAGTTGGAAAGTAGTGCTTAGATTTACGCTGTCCAGGAAACTTCATATGAAAAATACAGTGAAAAAATTTTGCCGCATGATATCACATTTTGTTTCTGTTTCTTTCATTTTTATTACATTTTGAATCACCTGCACAATGTCTGTACAGGTGATTCAACTAACTATATGTTTGAAACTACTCGGTTGGCTGTACTAACGTCGCTGGATCAACGTAAGCCTCTGTACCCCATAGTGGAACAGTTGAAAGGCTGTGTTTGAAGCTACCTTCTGTTTCTTTGGTGGTGTAAGACAAGTAGAGCAGCGACTGATTCTCTGCATCGTAGATACGACGAACCTTCATTGTTTTAAAGAAGATACTTTTCGATTGCTTGAATACCACTTCGCCAGACTTACTCTTGTCTATTTGAGCAATCATTTCTGGTGTAATTTCACCTGTTTGACGACAAGATATAGAGCTATCACTTGGATCAGAAAGGCTAAGGTTTGCTTCGATTGATGCGATATGACAGGTAACACCCGCGATCTTATCGTCATCTAATGAAGACATCTTGATATCCTTCATTGTGAAGAAACCCAGTGAGACGTCGCCAACCTCGTTGTCCGAACAGCCAGCTAACATTGTCACGATACCTGCTGCTATTAAGGCTTTTTTCATAAGAAGTCCTTTTTATTTATATAGTTCTGTTTACTATAAGGATATTGAAAGCTTGGATACGAGTGTAGAGCTTTTCGTTAAGTTCTTAAAGGATGTTGTTGGATAATGAAAAATATGAAGCATTTAAAGTACTTGTTGGCCTTGGTCATGCTCTGTATGCTCTCTGCTTGTAGCTCGGCACCTCAGCCGACCGTATGTCTTCCAAATAACTGCGATATTTGGGGATACTAACCGTAGGTACTAAAAGAATGAATAACGAAATACCTGAAATTGCACACAAGAAAAACCAATGGCTATTTAGTCAGCTCGATATTGCTTACCCCGCAAAAGAGAGCCTCCTCGGCCGTGAACTTTATCAAAGCAAACTTCCATCCAAGACATACCAACTCCTAGCACAAGATCAAACTCCTTCCCAAATTGATGAACTGCATAAAGTCGATTTCCATAAATTGACCGTGCTATTTTCACTCAACCAAGCAAGCGTTTACCAAGATGAAATCGAAAGGGCACACATGCTTGAGTTCTTGAGCCAAATTATGCTTTCTGACGATCATGTATTATATATTGGTACTCAAAACGGTGAAGTTGTGGCGAGCGCTATCGTCACAGAAGCGGATGGTTCCCTATTGATCTCGGATGTCGTTGCTGAAAATGGTCAAAGTATCAACAACTTTGCTAAGCAGTTACACGATTTTTGGGCACAAGATCATGCTTCTTGCGATAAAGTATGGATCGAGAACTAAAGATTCTTTGACAAAGCGTTAATCTAAGTACAATACCCCGTCTTATTTAAAGGGTATTGTATGTACAAGCTATTGATATCAATCGCTGTATTATGTGTTAGCGCTTATTCTTCACTCAGTTTTGCTAACGACTGGGATATTAAACGCATCCTAGTTTTACACTCATACGAACCTTCTTATCAATGGACTGCTGACTTCCAAAAAGGGATAGACAGTGCGTTCAGCCAGTCTCAAACCGAAGTTAAACTCTCAATAGAATATTTGGATTCAAAGCGTGTCCACAGCCCAGAGTATTACGACTCTCTCGCGAACTACTTACGTGCGAAGTATGCAGGTTATAAATTTGATGGCGTAATTGCGACGGACGATAACGCAGCCAATTTTCTTGAATCTCTGCCTAATTTGATTGATCGCTCCACACCTGTCGTTGCAGCCGGCATCAATGATTTCAGCACCGACATGTACGCGGTGTCTGACAGAGCAACTGTGCTTTACGAGAACGATCAGATAGACGTTAATATTAAGCTGATCTCCAAATTAAGACCTAATCTAAAGAATCTCTATTTTGTAAATGATTACAGTGTCACGTCTGAATTGATTCATAAAGAAATGAACAAAATGATGGCTGAATTTTCAAATATCAATCTCGTAGAAATTCGCGACTTGTCGCTGGAGCATACGAGCCAATTTTTGGAAGGAATCTCTGCGGACGATGCGGTATTGCTCAGTCATTACAACACCGAGTTAAAGCAAGGGGTTTATCACACTTACCAAGAGATTGCGGATACGTTGTCAAAAGCGAGTGCTGCTCCGGTGTTTGCTTTATGGCAGTTCTATATTTCGGGTGATGTACTCGGTGGTTACGTTAATCACTCACAAAGCATGGGTGAACAGGCCGTCGATGCGTTGGATAAATACCTTCCACTTGGTTTTACTACACCGTTAACTCCCGGAGACAACAAACGTTTTGTATTCAATTACCCTGCAATGAAGAGATACGGGATTAGTGGAAACGCGTTACCTGACGAAGCGGTTTTCATTAACGAGCCTTCATCCTTTATTCGCAAAAACTTCCAGTTGTTATTGGGGCTGTCGATGGTGATTGCGGGTTTGAGCCTGATCATCTTGATGCAATTTGTCACTCTGCGCCAAAAGAAAGAGTTGGCGAATAAGAACAAACGAATCTTAAAGCTTCAGAAACAGACCTTGAATATCCAAAAGGATATGATTCATGTTCTCGGAGAGGCAATTGAAACCCGCTCTGGCGAAACTGGTAATCACGTTAAGCGTGTAGCCAAGTTGTCTGCACTGCTTGCTAAGTATCGTGGCTTGAGCCATCGCGAGGTCGAGATGATTGAGATCATCAGCCCAATGCACGATGTGGGTAAGATTTCAGTCCCTGAATCAATCTTGGATAAACCTGGGAAATTAACCGACCAAGAGTGGGAGGTGATGAAGCTTCATACTACGGCTGGCTATAACTTACTAAAGAGCGGAGCGGGTGATATTACCAACCTCGCGGCAATCATTGCTAACGAACATCACGAGCGTTGGGATGGTGCTGGATACCCGAATGGAAAAGTGGGTGATGAAATACACCTGTTTGCTCGTATCACTGCCGTAGCCGATGTGTTTGATGCGCTGCTTAGTGCACGTTGCTACAAAGAACCGTGGCCGTTAGAGATGGTGGTCGATTTGTTCGAGCGAGAGTGTGGCTACCAGTTTGATCCTCAGCTGACTAAATTGCTACTGAAACACTTACCCGAGTTTGTCGCTATCCGAGATTCGTATCCCGATACTGGAACTATAGAATATGCGTCTTCACCTTCGTTTGAAGCTAAGGTCTTAGAAGAGTCGGTTGTTAGCTAACCGTTGCTTTATCTGAGTGGCCTATACGTCTTGGCTTCTTTATCTATTCACCACGATCCGGCTAGGAAGTAGTGATTTATATTTCCCCTGAAATTGAGTCACTTATGTAAACCTCGCAGTCTTTGATTTCGTAGAATCTGGGGTCATTTGATGAAAACTGTTGCTTATGTCGAGCGATAAAGTGATCAACTCCATATTTCGCGAAGAGAAATAAGCCTGTATCTGCAAACTGTTACCTCAATCATCTCGCGCATTGAAAGAACACTATAGGATAAAACTTGGATTCAATCTGAGTGAGATACCTATGCGGTTAGAACAGACTAAATGTGTGATTTTCGATTGTGACGGAACACTTATCGATAGTGAAAAGCTGTGCTGCCAAGCTTTGGTGAACGTTTTCACTGGCTTTGGAGCGGAGCTAAACGTCAACGACTGCTATGCGCACTTTCAAGGCGGGAAGCTAGCCGACATCTTAATGGATACACAAGAACGTCTTGGGTTATCTATCTCGATTGATACACTTGAGCCGTTATATCGCAATGAATTACAAGCACTGTTCCAGCGTCATTTAAAACCGATGGATGGCGCTATCGAACTTATTGAATTCCTCAAACAACAAGACATCGAGTTTTGTATTGCTTCCAATGCACCGAAATCTAGGGTTGAATCTTCATTGGCGATGACAGGCATGCTAGACGACTTCAAAGGCAAAGTGTTCTCAGCTTTTGATGCTAACAGCTGGAAGCCAGAGCCTGATCTAATCATGTACACGGCCATGAACATGGGCTTTCTGCCAAATGAGTGCATCTACGTGGATGATACGTTGAAAGGGATTGAGGCTGGTGTTCGCGCGGGTATCCAATCGTTTCGATTACGCCCGAGTATTGATGAAGCAATCGTAGATCCCGAAGCCGACTCAGCAGAACTCGCGGCTCAGGATATCTACAGTTTAGAAGAAATTTCAGTTTGGATTAATGGCAAGCACTGCTCAAATGGTGGTATATCGAATTCTGCAGCTTTGGTGGGGTAGAGCTTAGTTGAAGGCTGACTACCTTACTAAATTGTTTGGTGTGGAAACCGCAAGATGCACAAGTAAACTTTTCTCCACTTTCTGAAAGCAGGTACTCGTCGTGTTGGCATAAAGGGCATGTAATGTCGTCGGTGTTTGGTGTTTCTGTTTTATTCATTATGTGTCACCTGCAGCAAGGGGGTAAGCGAAAAAAGACCCGTTCAATTAGATTACTCCTAAGCTCGAATATTAGACAGTTCTGACACTTCTTAATCTCTCCTTTGCGACTTGCTTCATGGTAATTGATAATGTCATCGTTATTGACCATGGTTCTTGTAATGTTATTAAACAAAAGCCAAAAAGAAAGGACCCATTACGAGTCCTCATTAGTTTGTTTTCAATTCACGCCGCTAGTTCACCAGTTGATCCTTAAGTTCGGTAGCGTGCCAATGTCTGAGATAGAGAAACCGACGCTTCTGTTAGCCTAGATACGCCATTTGAAGAATTCTGAGCCACGTCTTTAATCACATCGGATTGGCTTCGAATATCGTTAAGCTCTGCTGCAATCGTATTGGCAACGTTACTTTGCTCATCGGCTGATGTTGCGATTTGGATACTCATGTCCATTAGTGCTTGAGCTGAATCTGCAATCGAGTTTACGTCGTGACCAATGTTTGAAATCAACTGGCTACTGGTTTGCGCTTGGTCAACCGTCTGTTCGGTGATCTTCGCGATATTTTGGCTCTCTTGCTGTAAGCGTTCAATCATCGCTTGGATTTCTACAGTAGCCGACTGAGTGCGGCTTGCCAGTGTTCTTACTTCATCAGCAACAACAGCGAAACCTCGGCCTTGCTCGCCCGCACGAGCGGCTTCAATCGCGGCATTTAAAGCAAGTAAGTTAGTTTGCTCTGAAATAGCATTGATCGTCGTGATGACCTCGTTAATTTGGCTCGTATTCACATTCAAGCTAGTAACAGAAGATGAGGTTTGCTCAATCAAAGAAGAAAGGGTGGTGATTTCCGAGATTGCCTGTTGAACCTTCGCGTGGCTATCGTTGATTTGCTGCGCGTCTTGTTCTGTTTGTTCAGTTGAGCGTGCAGAGATGTTAGAGACTTCATTTGCCGAAGCTGTCATCTGATCCATTGCTGTCGCTACAGAGTCTAGAGAGGCATTTTGGCTCATGATTTGTGTTTCGCTGCGCTTCATCTCAGTTTCGAAAGAAGCCGATGTTTCGCTTAGCGTTGCTGCACTGTGGTTTACGTTGTTGACTAACTCACTAAGCGTGTCCATTGAACGGTCAAGCGCACAACCAATCGTGCCGAACTCATCACGGCCAGGGTGGAAGCCAAGGCGTGATGTTAAGTCACCATCACCAATCTTTTGAGTCGTTGAATAAAGAACCCAAAGTGCGCCGCCTAGGAAAGTCGCTACCCAGTAACAGAAAAGACCAAAAGGCACACACCACAAGAAGCTCAGTAATAAAGTGTACAGTGCTTGCTGCTTTTGATTCTGTATATCGTTAGTTGAAACGGTAAGTGAGTAGTAGTTGCCATCTTGTGCGAGTGCTGTGGCAGTCACAGAACCATTATTTGAAATAGTGGTTTGTTGAGCGCGAGTTTGCTGGCTAACAGAGCGAACAGATGCCGGGGAATCTGATGCTGATAAAATGCCTTGCAGTTGATACTCGACCTGCTGTTTTGCAGTTACGTCAATGTGTTCCATTTTGTTGACGTAGTTCAGTCCAGCTAGGCTTGCCAGAGCGGCAAAAAAGATTAAGAAAATGACCCAAAACTTGTCGTTGATCGACATCTTAATAAACAGTTTGTCTATCGTTCGAAATTGTACTTCTTTCATAAAAACTCCACGGTAAATCCTTTACCGTGGACTCTAAATAACCGACCTCAATAAAAATGTGACTTCAATCGACTAATTGTGAAAATTAATGATAGTGATATGTCATTTATGAGATCTGAATCAAGTAAATTAGTTCTGTATAGGTTTATTAGCCTAAAGAAGGCAGTAACCCTACTGAAATAAGAACTTGAATCGCAATGATACATACGCCAACGCTACCTGCTAAAAACAACGCTTTGCTACCGCCTAACACTTGGTAACTGGCTTCTGAAGATTGTGGTTTGACAGAGAAATCAGTGTAACGAACCTTGTAGACCATCACTGTTGGTAACAGAATCGCGAGCACTGAAAGTGCAATGGCTGCGTAGCCTAAAGCCATGATGAAGCCTTGTGGGTAAAATAAGGCAAACCCCAGTGGCGGTAAGAAGGTGATAGCAGCTGTCTTAACACGTTTTGCGTTACCTAGTTTCTTGCTCAGTGAGTCGCCCATGAATTCAAATAAGCCCAAGCTCACACCAATAAAAGATGTCAGCAGTGCAAGGTCTGCAAACACACCGACGATCACGCTTAGGTTGGATTGATGAACCGTTTGCGATAGCGAGACTAATAGCGCGCCCAAGCTTGTGTCAGACAACAACTGCTCTTGGCTAATCACGCCCAAAGTAACACTTTGCCAGAAAACGTAGATAACCAGAGGCAGTGCCGAGCCAATAATCATTACCTTACGTAAAGAACGAACGTCACCATCTAGGTATCGAACAATTGATGGGATGCTGCCGTGGAAACCAAAAGAGGTAAACACAACCGGAATAGCCGCAACAATCAGGCCTTGCTGTAAAGGCATGCTCATTAAGTATTGAGAGGTAATGTTTGGCGCTAGGAAGCTGAGTACCAAAACCATCGCGATAAGCTTTAAGCCAAACAAAACGCGGTTAACTTTATCAACACTGTGTGTACCAATCGTAACAACGCCGGCAACTAATAGGGTAAATAGAAGCGTGGTGATTTGAGCATTAAGTTCGATACCCGCGATATCCGAAATTCGTTGGTTAAATTGCGCACCGCCGCCAGCTATGTATGCCGCACACAGAGCGTAGAAAAGAAACATCACCGCGAAGCTCGCAATCCACTTTCCTTTTGTCCCCAAAATGGTATGAGCTAACGTGTGTAGGGTAGCGTCAGATTCTGCGAATTGGTGAAGCTCTACCATTAATAGCGCAGTAAAAGCCATTAACGCCCATAAACCCAGCATCAAGAAAAGTGAAGTTGAAAAGCCAATACCTGCAGAAGCAAGTGGAAGAGCGAGCATGCCAGCACCAATGGTTGTGCCTGCAATGATCAAAGTACTACCAAAAACCTTTGATTTATTCATTGTATATAATTCTTTACGTTAGGGTGTGTTTTCATTGTAATTCTTCTAGCTTAAGCGCATAAACCCAAAGAATATCTCGATTTTGAAGTATTCTGATTGAGTTTAATTCCAAATGCAATTCTTATTGTAATTAAAAACATCCACTGTAAATTAATATTTACACAAAGGGGCGTGTCAGCATTCAAATGAGCAAAGCAAACGTTTGACCATGATCGGTTTCAAAATTTATAGAGTAATTTGTTGTACTTGGTGTAAGGTGGCAGTACATATGTCGTTCGCGTATACCCCTTTAGCGCAAAAAAGCGTTAATGATCGCGAGTAGCTTTAAGCTATGAATATGGAATGGGTAGAGTAGAGTGCGTTCATCAAAGTGACATAATATAAGTCCAAGATGGTGCACTAGTTAATCGGACATCATGTCCACATCAAGGAATAGAGGGGGCACAATGAGTGACCAATCTTATAATGACGAAAGTCTAGAGTTGTTAGATGCTATGGAAATTGGCATTGATTTGTCTGACTATGAACAGACAGTGAAACAGTTAGCAGAAGAGCTTTTCAAGTCTTCGAACTAAGCTTTTAAGATCTTTAATTCAGTTTCAACTGAAACGTTTTAAAGCTAAAAGTTTTCTTAGCTAAAGCTTCTCAAAGCAAACAATTCTAAACTGAGCAAATCGTATTCGCTCACACGTCATTCCAAAACTATCCTCATTAAAGTTCGCGAAGATAAACGAGTACGTTTACCATGTTACTTAGTTCTCGATACTTTAATGAGGTTCAATGAACTTTCTCGCACACCTTCACATCGCCAAGCACTGTAACAGCAACTTAGCAGGTAACCTGTTAGGTGATTTTGTTAAAGGCGACCCTAATAAACACTATTCTGATTCCCTTTCTGACGGTATTAGGCTTCATCGATTTGTTGATAGCTATACTGATCGTCATGATGTATCTCGTTCTGCAAAATCACTTTTCTCAGACCAAACACGACGCTTTGCGCCTATCGCACTCGATGTATTTTGGGATCACTGCTTAGCCAATCATTGGGATCAGTTTTCACAGCAGACATTAGAGCGTTTTTGTTTAGATAGCCATGAGCAGATCTTTGAACATCAAGAGCCACACTGGCCTGAAAATTTCGTTATGGTTCATCAGAAAATGGCTGAGCATAGATGGTTAGAGAGCTATCAAGACATGTCATCTATAGAGGTGGTGTTGCAGCGAATGGCGTTGAGAAGGCCTAAGCTCGGTATGCTCGAGGCATGTTACGATGACCTCGAACGTCACTATGATACGTTGCAGTGTCACTTTAATGAGCTTTATCCCAACGTTTTAGAGGAAGCTAAGCAGTTTAATGCGCTTCAAATGAAGAAAAATCAAAAGGAAAGGTAAACAGCGTAATGCAGGTTTGCTACAATCCGCGCCTATTTAATCTTTGAGCATCATACTATGTCTGAATCTACAAAATCTTTTAACCAACTAGGATTATCTGAGCATCTTCTTGCCACGTTGTCTGAGCTTAATTTTACGGCTCCTACCAGTGTTCAAGAACAAGCAATTCCATTGGTATTAGAAGGCAAAGATGTACTGGCTGGTGCTCAAACGGGTACAGGTAAAACGGCTGCGTTTGGTTTACCGATTATTCAAAGATTAATCGAGACAAAAGACAACGTTATTCCGAACCCTAAGCTCGTTCGTGCGCTTGTATTAGTGCCAACTCGTGAATTGGCACAACAGGTTTTCGATAACTTAACTAGCTACGCAAAGGGCACCGACATTAAAGTCGTGGTGGCTTACGGCGGCGTTAGCATGAAGGTGCAAACTGATAACTTACGCGGTGGCGCAGATATTCTTGTCGCGACGCCTGGTCGTCTTATTGATCACATGTTCACTAGAAACATCATGTTGAGCCAAACGGAAGTACTGGTACTGGATGAAGCTGACCGTATGTTAGATATGGGCTTCATGCCTGACATCAAGCGTATTCTTTCTCGCATGAACGAAGTGCGTCAAACTCTGTTCTTCTCTGCAACGTTTGATAACAAAATCAAAGCGATTGCACACCGTATGATGCAGAAGCCAAGTGAAATCCAAGTTACGCCAAAAAACAGCACCGCTGAAACCGTAACACAGATGGTTTACCCGGTAGATAAGTCGCGTAAAAGTGAGCTATTAGCGTATTTGATTGGTTCAAAAAACTGGCAACAAGTGTTGGTGTTCACAAAGACTAAGCAGGGCACTGATGCTCTCGTTAAAGAGCTTAAGTTAGACGGCATTAAAGCGGCATCAATCAATGGCGATAAGAGCCAAGGTGCGCGTCAAAAAGCCCTAGACGATTTCAAGTCAGGCAAAGTTCGTGCGTTGATCGCAACCGACGTGGCAGCTCGTGGTATTGATATTCAGCAGCTAGAACAAGTTGTGAACTATGACATGCCATTTAAAGCAGAAGATTATGTTCACCGCATCGGACGTACTGGCCGTGCGGGTAACAGCGGCTTAGCGATCTCTTTGATGAGTCAGGATGAAGCTTACCTATTGGGTGATATTGAGCGATTACTTGATACTCGCTTGCCTCAAGAGTGGCTAGAGGGCTTTGAACCAAGCCTTGAAAAAGATCTAGCGCCCGATCGTGGTGGTCGCAGCAAGAGCCGTTCATCAGAAAAACGTAAGATGAAAGCGAAGCTTAAGATTCACCAAAACCGCGGTAAAGCACGTCGTTAACAAGCTGGACAAAGCTCCAGTTTAAAGATCTATACATATAAAAATGCGCCGTTACAGTGACTTCTGTAACGGCGCGTTTTTGTATCTTATAAGCTCATCATGGGTATGAACCCGATTAAGCTTTATGTTCCTGGTTACACTTCCATTCACATGGCACTTCATAAATCAGCTCTTCAATCGAGGTTGGGTTTAGAACCCACTCTTCATCAATATTGAACTTGCTGACCATCTGCGTGTTGAAAAGCTGCCAATGCTTAAGTAGAACATCTTCAGGAGAGGTGACCATATCGCCTTCATTCCAAGTGCTTTCCATAAAGGGAGTGAGGCATACAGCGCCGTTTGCGTACATGATCATTTGCCATTTAACTTCGTAAATGTTGATCATTTTGTCTGGGTTAGCTGCATTGTACTCAGCGGCAAGCCCGTTAATCTCTTTTTCAACATCGCCGACATTGTCGATGAAGTAATCAACTAGGTTGTCTTCTTGGCGAACAGAGTCTGAAATAAGCTGCATTGGCCTACGTGAGTGAATCATGTTGGTGAACAGACGCATGCTAAACAGGTAGATAGCGATATTTGGCGCAACATCTTTTGGCAGCTCTTCCATAATCTTACTGATGTAAGACTGAAAATAATCGTGTAAACAATCACTTATTGCATGCCAAATCTTTTCTTTGCTACCAAAGTGGTGGCGGATAAGGCTATGCGAGACGCCTGCCTTTTCACTGATGTTTCGCAGTGATACACGATCGTAGCCAAAGTCACAGAACATGTCTGCGGCAACGCTCATGATCAAAAAACGCGTCTCTTCGGCGTCTTTTGCACTTCTTCTACCTTGCTTCTTTTCGGTCATCTTCATTTCACATAATTACCTGATTACAACATTCTACACTGTTTTTACTGAAATAAAAAATACTGCACAAGTGGAAAGTAAAGCTTGAGAATTATTTAATATTAAATATACTGCCCACCTGTGTAATAAATCATAATAATTAAACGGAGAGGCATCATGCAGTTCAATTTGTCTATCAATGCCATATCGAGCAAGCGCATGGGAGCTGTTATTGCAGCACTATTGCTCGCAGGCTCTCTAACTGGATGTGACAAAGTTCAGTCAGAGGAAAATGTGCAGGTAATCAAGCCAGTCAAGCTGTTCGAAATCCCACAACAGACTGATATTGATCTCGATAGCTTCATTGCAAAGGTTGATGCAACCGACCGTGCGGCACTTTCTTTCCAAGTGGGTGGAGATATAGAAACCTTCGATGTTCGTATGGGACAAGAAGTGAAGAAAGGTCAGGTATTAGCCGTATTAGACGCGACGGATTACCGTATTGCCGTTGACGCAGCCCAAGCTAAATTTGATCTGGCGAACAGCCAATACAAACAAGCTTCTGAGTTGTATGCGAAAAAACTGGTCAGTACCGATTACTACGACCAAGCCGTAAACACCTTTACTGCCGCTGAAGTTGAGTTGGACCAAGCAAAAACAAACCTTGGCTACACTACCTTAGTTGCTCCATTCGATGGCGTGGTATCGATGGTGTTTGGAAAGCAATATCAATTGATCGCAGAAAAGCAGCCTGTACTGAATATTTTGAATCACAGTGAAATGGATGTGACGTTTTCAATTCCAGTATCAAAGCTTGAAGACCGTTCTATTCAAGACCTAACGAGCTCAAACATGTGGGTTGTGATGGACAGCCACCGCGGCATTCGTATCCCGACTCGCTTTAAAGAAATCTCAACGCAACCAGATGAAGATACCAACAGCTACCAAGCGGTTGTGTCTATCGAAAAGCCAGAAGGCATCAATCTACTTTCTGGTATGACAGCGCAAGTTGAAGTTCAGAAAAGTAAATCTGACTACGGCATTGGTATTGTGGATTCAGCTTGGTTAAACAAAGACGTAGGCCATGGTGAACTATGGCGTTATAACCCTGACTCTCAACTGATTTCTAAAGTACAAGTCCTTCTTGATGAGCAAGGCAAGGTTATCGACGGATTGTCGTCTGGTGACCTTATCGTTGAAGCGGGTGTGGATGTGTTATCAGACGGACAACAAGTAAAAGCTTGGCTTCGTGAGGGCGGTATTTAATGAACCTTTCAAAATTATCAGTTGTTGTCGCGTCGGTTCTGTTACTTCAAGCCTGTAACAATGAAGCTGTACACCGTGAACAACCACCTTTGTTGGTTTCTACCTTTGAAGTTGGCGCACCGCTTACTAATCAGTTCAGAAGTTTTAATGGACAGGTGATGCCAGCTGAATTGACTCCCTTGGCATTTAAGCTAGCAGGCGAGATTCAACAAGTATTAGTAGAAGCGGGCGACAATGTCGAAAAAGGGCAGTTACTAGCCACCTTAGATAACGCAACGTACGTACAAGATCTGACTGATGCTCAATCTCAATTCAAACTGGCAAGCAAACAGTTGGCCCGTGGGACGGAGATGTTTGGCAGCGAAATGTTATCGCAATCAGAACACGACCAACTGACGGCTAACTATAAGCTCGCATCGGCGAATTTGGCGGCGGCGAAACGCAAGCTGAGTTACACAGAACTTTTAGCGCCGTTCTCAGGAACAGTTTCAACTGTCGATAAGCAACGATTCGAAAATACGACGCCTGGAGAAACACTACTGAGTGTGTACCAGAACGACAAGGTGTATGTGCGAATTCAAGTATCAGATTCGATCTTGGCGTCAATTAGCCCAGACATGCGTTCAAATAGCTATCGTCCTGAGGCGACCTTTGGCGGTCACACAGGCCAATATCCACTGACGTATCTAGAACACACCAGTGAACTGCACCCACAATCCCGTACCTACGAATTTTGGATGCAGATGCAGCAGCCTGAAAGTGAAATCCTGCCAGGCACGAGCGTTACGGTCAATGTAGATATGGCGAAAGCGGGCCTGAGCGATGTTCAAGGCTACCAATTACCAATGACAACGCTAGAAGCGGGCTCTGAAGCGAATCAGTTCTATGTGTGGAAAATGGAAGACGGACAAGCATTCAAAAGCGAAGTAGAAGTCGACAAGATCAGTGGCCAAGGCGCACTCATCGCTCATGGTGTTGAGCAAGGTGAGCTACTCGTAAATTCGAATTTAAGAAAACTCCGTGACGGAATCCAATTGTCAGGAAAAGCAGAATGAACATCGCAGAATATTCAATAAAGAACAAAGTAATCAGCTGGCTGTTTCTAGTCATTTTGACCATTGGCGGTGTGACGTCTTTTGGTAATCTATCCCGTTTAGAAGACCCAGCTTTTACCATTAAAGATGCAATGATTATTTCAACTTACCCTGGCGCTACGTCAATGGAAGTTGAAGAAGAGCTGACTTACCCACTAGAAAAAGAGATAAGACAGCTTCCGTACATCGACAAGATTACCTCGACATCATCGAACGGTATGTCCCAAATTATGGTCAGTATGAAGATGGACTACGGTCCAGACGAGCTGCCTCAGATCTGGGATGAAATGCGCCGTAAGATCAACGATCTACAACCAACACTGCCAAGTGGTGTAAATTCCGTTCAGATCATCGATGATTTTGGTGATGTGTTTGGTGTGATGATCATGCTGACCGGTGATGGTTACGATTACGTTGAGCTCAAACAGTACGCAGATTACCTAACGCGTGAAATCGAACTGGTTGACGGTGTCGGTAAAGTTAGCATTGCAGGTGACCAACAAGAACAACTGTTTGTTGAGATGTCACTGGAACGCTTAGCCGCATTGAACCTAGATATGTCGACGGTGACAGCATTGCTAGCACAACAAAACAGTGTGGTATCGGCAGGCGAGGTGATGCTGAATGGTCAAAGCCTAACGATTAAGCCAAACGGCACATTAAGCACGGTTGAAGAACTAGAAAACCTAATCATTCATGGTCGTGACACTGGCAATCTAATTCGTCTAAAAGACGTTGCTGAAGTGACTCGTGGTATTCAAGAAAAACCGGGTAATGTATTAACGTACAACGGTAAACCTGCAATCAACTTAGGTATTGCTTTCTCATCAGGCGTAAACGTGGTTGAGATTGGTAAAGCACTGGATGCGGAACTGGATCGCCTAGAAAGCATTAAGCCAGCGGGTGTAGAACTGAATTACTTCTACAACCAAGCGCAAGAAGTAGACAAATCTGTGGCTGACTTCTTAATCAGCCTAGTTGAAGCGGTAGCCATCGTTATCATTGTATTGTTGTTCGCAATGGGCTTACGCAGTGGTTTGATCATCGGTTTGGTTCTTCTATTGACGGTATTCGGTACCTTCATCCTGATGGATTACAACGATGTTGAACTGCACCGCATCTCTCTGGGGGCACTGATCATCGCGCTGGGTATGCTGGTGGATAATGCGATTGTTGTCGTTGAAGGTATTTTGGTGGGCTTGAAGAAAGGTAAGACCAAACTTCAAGCAGCAAAAGACATCGTGACACAAACACAATGGCCACTATTAGGCGCGACCATCATCGCTATCACAGCCTTTGCGCCGATCGGTTTGTCGAAAGACGCAACAGGCGAGTTCATGGGTTCACTGTTCTGGGTACTGTGTTTCTCATTGTTCTTAAGCTGGGTTACGGCACTCACACTGACTCCGTTCCTTGCAGAAATGATGCTGAAAGCAGAAGACAAGGTTGATGCGAACGAAGACCCATACAAAGGCATTCTGTTTGTTGTATTCGGCGCTTCTCTGAAATTTGCATTGCGCTTCAGATGGTTAACGGTAGTGAGCATGATTGCTCTATTAGCAGTTTCTGTCGTCGGTTTTGGTATGGTGAAGCAGCAGTTCTTCCCGCCGTCAAATACCCCAATGTTTTACGTAGACATGTGGATGCCAGAAGGCACCGATGTTCGTGAAACGATCAAGCAGACAGAAAAAGTTGAAAGCTACATTCGCCAGCAAGACGACGTGGAGTTTGTAACGACAACGGTTGGGCAGGGCATGCAACGTTTCGCACTGACTTACCAACCAGAGAAAAGCTACGAAGCGTACGCCCAGTTACAAGTAAGAACCACTGACCGCGACACTATGTTTAAGGCTCTAGCGGCGCTAGACAAAGACTTAGCGAACGAATTTGAGCAACCAACGTTCCAGTTCAAGTTGATTGAGTTTGGTCCGTCACCCGCTTCAAAAATTGAAGCGCGTATTATCGGTGCCGATCCACAAGTACTGCGTAACATTGCAGTTGAAGTCGAAGACATCTTGCTTGCCGATCCAGGCTCTCGAAATGTTCGTCATGACTGGCGTGAACGCACTAAAGAACTTGTACCACTGTTCAACGAATCTAAGGCTCGTCGCCTAGGCATTTCAAAAACTGACTTGTCTGAGACATTACAGATGGCGTTTGGCGGTTACAACATCGGCCTACTGCGTGATGGTACTCATATGTTACCTATCGTGGCGCGTTTACCGGAAGAAGAGCGTTTTGATTTCGAATCGCTAAACAATGTGAAGATTTGGAGCCCATCACTACAAACTTACATCCCAGTTGAGCAAGTGATTGATGGCGTAGAGCTTCAATGGTCTGAGCCACTGATTCAGCGTCGCGACAGAAAACGTACGCTAACAGTATTGGCTGACCACGATGTTCTTGGTGATGAAACGCCAGCGAGTCTGTTTGCTCGTGTGAAACCAAAGGTAGAAGCATTAGATTTACCAGAAGGCTACAGCATTAGCTGGGGTGGTGAGTACGAAAGCTCTAAAGATGCGCAAGAATCTCTGTTTGGCTCACTGCCAATGGGTTACTTGCTGATGTTTATCATCACGATGCTTCTGTTTAACTCGGTTCGTAAGCCGCTTGTGATTTGGTTTACGGTTCCACTCTCTATCATTGGTGTTTCAATTGGTCTGTTAGGTACCAATATGCCATTCAGCTTCACAGCGTTCCTTGGCTTATTGAGTCTAAGCGGCATGATTTTGAAGAACGGCATTGTACTGCTTGACCAAATCAACAGTGAGCTATCAACAGGTAAAGACCCATATTTAGCGGTTGTCGACAGTGCGATTAGTCGTGTACGCCCGGTATCTATGGCAGCATTAACGACTATCTTGGGTATGATTCCTTTGGTATTCGATGCATTTTTCGGCTCGATGGCGATTACCATCATGGCAGGCTTAGGCTTTGCTACCGTACTAACGCTAATAGTAGTACCGGTGATGTTCGCTATTTTATATAGAATCAAACCGTCCACTGCGGGTTATTAGGGAATGATATAAAACAGATTCTTTTAAGCCAGCCCAGTCAAATTTGACTGGGTTTTTTATGCGTGTTGTCCCGTCCTGAAATGTGTTGACACGTGAGAGCGGTATGAGGGTACGAATAGGCAAGCATTAAAAAATCCGCTACTCAATGGTCAAGCGGCTTTGAGAAGGATAGGGCAATTCTAGATTGCTAGGCGTATGTCTAATTCAATCGGCTTTGGCATGGCTAAGTGATAGCCTTGATACATATTGAAGCCTAAGCTCTGCATCGCTTGGAGTTGTTGTTGGGTTTCTATGCCTTCAATCACTGTCTTTGCGCCAATTTGGTTTGCAAGATCAAGCACTAACTCCATTCCTCGAGTGTCGCCTTGTTCAAAGTCCAACATAACCGAGCGGTCTATCTTGATGATATGAGGGTTAATGTGACGAACGCGTTGTTCGGTTGATGCTTGTGTTCCAAAATCATCGACCGCTATTTGAAAGCCATTATCCGCAAGAGAAAGAGCGGCATCTTTCAAGCGCTCTTCACTTTCTGCATTCAACTCTACCAACTCCATCACTATCTGTTCGCATGAAAGATTAAGCTCGTGAAGGCGTTTAGCTAACAAGCTATCGCTGACCTTTTCTGCAGCAAACAACTCACCAACGTTTGGAAGAACGTTCAAAAATAGATGTAAATGACGGATTGTCGATTGTGCGAAGTTACGGATATGAATCGCTCGACTCAACCTCTCTACATTGATTTTGTCTGTGCTTGAGGTTTCGTCGGAATGGAAGAAGTGATCAGGACGAACAATATCACCTTTGTTATTTGAAATGCGCACCAAAGCCTCAACACCTATTTGAGTCATAGAAGAGTCGAATATAGGTTGATAGACGCTTCTAAGCGTCAGGTCTTGGTATTTCGCAATAAACTGCATATCAGCATCTACGGATATACAGCTAATAAATTCACTTCTGTCTGATAAAATCATAGTCGCTAGTAAAGAGGGCTTATTCAATGGCGGACGTACATGTCGCGGCTGTCACAATATTGACAGGTGTAAGTAAATTGTCAATTAATAAAAACTCATTTGTAGAGTCAATATTTAAATAAATATAATTAACGAAAAAACAGCATGATAATTGATATTAGTCATTAAAATTACTTATCATTCACCATTAATAATGACTATTGTGAATTTAATCTCTGAGTAATCTATCTCATATCAACACCAATCAATATAAGCTTTCAACGCCAATACACCAGGTGAAAGTAAGGACAAAGCCCCAGGTTATGGGGGAATGTCAAAGTTGCAATATCAACAAGCAGCTCCGTTTGCATATAAATGATATCTACTTCTCAAAATATGAATGATGATCTGATAAGTTATTATTATATCGAAGATAAACTTTGATTGATTATTGGGCAGGGCTTGATGTGTGTTTTATAAAATATTGGGATAGAGGTCTAACAATGTACTTTCAAAACTGATTGAAAAAGTTGACCCGTATTCTTACTGCCATTGAAGTACTGCGTAAAGTTGCAGGTATTTACGAACCAGTTGTTGATTTCCTGACCGCTTTAAAGGGTGTCCAAATTTAATGAAGCAAGGGCTGATTTTAAAATTATTATTTAAGTCAGTAGCGAATTGAGAATCACTCTCTCTTAGCGTGATACCTTGTTGGCTATATTCCGTGATCTCGTCTGGGAGTTCACCCATCCACCAATGCAATAATTCACCACTGTTTTTACTTCGGCTAATCCAATGGTCGGAGACAATGATCAAAACGTCATTGGGTTGAATGGAAAATCCATACTCTTGTTGCCAATTATGGATGTCCAACATTAACTTTCTACGACAGGTTTTCCCGGCGCTCACCATATGATGACTGATCATCCAAACGGTACCAATTTCGGAAGATATTCGGAAGTGTCGAGGCGTTTCGCCAGAAGAAAGCATTTCAAGTGGGCTGATGTTGCTTGCATGATTAAAGCTAACGAAGGTGTGCTCCATTCGGCGAGCAAATGCCTTTCCTATATGGTGCTCACTGATCCCTTGATTGTGCACCGTAGGGTAGTGGCGTTCACAGAGCTTTAGGCAATCGTCTTGAAATTGATTAACGCTTTTAATCACTAGATCTAATAACAATGAAGTCCCTTATACACAGCTACTATCTTATTGATGGGCAATAGTACGGTAATTGCGGTTCCGTTACCTATCGTCAAAGTGCGAGTTCTTGATCTCTCTATCAAAATTAACCATTGCTGAGTGATTTTATGGATAGCACTGGCGCTCTACAGGTCTGTATTCTAAATTATGAGGAATTCTAGCTAGTTACCTCGACTATAGTCTAGTCAGCAAATCACAATTGATCTACTTACTCTTTATTTGGAAACATTCATGACCATTCAATTAGATTCGAAACAAAAGTCTGAGCTCACTCATACATTACAAAAGTACCTGCAAGATGAACTCGATGTAGATCTTGGTCAGTTCGACACGGAATTCTTGGTCGACTTCATTAGTAAAAAGTTTGGTGCGGTTTACTACAACAAGGGGATAGAAGATGCTCAGAAAGTCATGGAACGAAAAATGTTAGATATCTCAGATGAGCTCTATGAAATTGAACAAATCGTTGAAATATAGACACAGCAAGCGATTGTTCGACAAAGAAATTTGTCAATAAAGCAACTTGTTCAAAAATTTTGAATAACTTGTTTAATTTGAAATGATGTAACTAATGTAAAGCTTGGTAAATAATATGTTACACAAACTTAGTGTAGGGTACGCTTTTCAAAATTACACGACTCGTTAACATTCGGAACAGATGCATGGACAACAACGTTAAAAATTACAATCCCTTAGCAAGAGCAATGCATTGGATTTCAGCTCTCGCGGTATTTGGCTTATTTGGTGTAGGCCTGTGGATGGTTGATCTTTCATACTACAGCGAGTGGTACAAAACAGCGCCAGACTATCACCGCTCGGTAGGCATTCTTTTGGCTGCCGTTACCGTTATCCGCTTGGTCTGGAAACTAGTTACCGCGTCACCTAAAGTGGAAGGTAAAAGCTATGAAGTTGCAGCAGCGAAGATCGCTCACGGCTTCATGTACATCAACTTAGCGGTTTTGTTTATTTCAGGTTATTTGATTTCGACATCAGATGGCCGCGGGATAGAGGTATTCAATTGGTTCACTGTACCAAGTATGGGCGAACTGTTTGCAAACCAATCTGATCTCGCAGGTACGGTTCACTACTATGCTGCATGGGTACTGATCATTATGGCATCAGTGCACGCCTTAGCGGCGATAAAACACCACGTTATCGACAAAGACGATACGCTACGAAAAATGATAGGAGCTTCAAAATGAAAAAGTCAATTATCGCTACAGGATTAGCATTTGCTATGGCAATGCCTTTCGCTGCGAACGCCGCTGATTACGTGATTGATACAAAAGGTGCGCATGCTTCAGTTAACTTTAAAGTTAGCCACCTAGGTTATAGCTTTATCCAAGGCCGTTTTAACACATTCTCAGGTGATTTCTCATTTGATGAAAGCAACGTTGAAGCATCAAAAGTAAACGTAACTATTGATACAACAAGCCTTGATTCAAACCACGCAGAGCGTGACAAGCACATCCGTAGCTCTGACTTCATTGATGCAGGTAAATTCTCTGACGCTACTTTCAACAGCACAAAAGTGGTTGATAAAGGCAACGGCAAACTTGAAGTAATGGGTGACCTTAAGCTTCACGGCGTAACTAAGCCAATCGTTATCGAAGCTGAATTCATCGGTGCTGGTCAAGACCCTTGGGGCGGTGAGCGTGCTGGTTTCGTGGGTACAACTCGTCTAGAACTTGCTGACTTCAACATTCCAGTAATGGGCGCTTCAAGCTATGCAGACATGGAACTACACGTTGAAGGCGTAAAAAAGTAATCTAGCTTTCTAGCTCTCTGACAGGTATCAACATTATTTAGAAATATCAAAAGTTTGGTCGATACTAAATAGGTCAGCAGTTAGAAATAGAGAAAGGCGCAAAGTTTTCACTTTGCGCCTTTTTTATTGAGATAAATGGCAACGCGTTTAGGTCTGTTTTGTGTCAAACCGTTTAGTACGTTAAAAGCCACCATTTGCCTCTAGCCAGTCAACGTTGCCATGACTGAGTTATCTAATTGAACTACTAATCCCTAATAGTTCAACTTACGATTAGTTAAGCTGTTTCTAGTTCAGCTTGAGGAACCACGTTTAGTCGGTCACCGTAGATTGGACGCAGTGCTTGCATCACTTCAATGCGAGTCAACACACCCACCATCACGCCATTTTCTAACACTGGAAGCATATGTGGTTGGCTTACTTTCATCGCTTTTGCACGCTCTTCTAGAGAAAGAGATGTCAAGCGAGTTGCGAAGCCCATGCTTGTCGTCGGGTACAGTTGCTCTTTGTCGATGCATAGGAACTCAGCAACGTCTACTAGCTTGTCGTTTGCATCGATTGCCACAACGTCACGGCTCATTAGGTCTACGACTTTTTGGCCTTTAGTTGGGATGTAATCTTGGCACCAAAGGTCAACCATTACGTCATGAACAGAGAAGATACCCACTAGACGGCCTTCAACATCACAAACAGGAGCGCTAACAAGTTGCGCGTCTAAAAGTGTATCAATCGCGACTGATGTTGGCATTTCAACGCTCAATGTAATTGGTTGAGTGTTCATGATTTGCTTGATAGTAGTTGCTGTGTTCATAGTAATTTCCTTAACTGACGTAATTTCTGTTGTTTGTGTAATAGCGGTAATTTTTGCTGCTTTAAGTTGTGGGCGACGGTAGATACTCCAGTTGGCTAAGCCGACCAATACTGAACCACCTACGATGTTGCCGATTGTCACTGGTATTAAGTTTGCTGTGACAAATTGCATGACGTTTAAGTCTGCGTACTGCGCCGGTGTTGCACCGATTTGCATCCAGAAGCTTTCCGGGGCGAATGTTTGAATCGTGATGCCTAGAGGAACCATGAACATATTCGCCACACAGTGTTCAAAGCCTGAGCTTACGAACATTGCAACGGGTAACACGGTCATCATTGCTTTGGTCATTGCGTTAGCAGAGCTGAACGTTAACCAAATCGCTAAACACACCAACAAGTTACAAAGCACACCCAAAGCAAACGCTTGAACTGGGCTGTGGTGCAGCTTGTGTTGAGCAATGTTTAGAGCGTTTAAGCCCCATTGGCCGCCATCCAGTTGATATAAGCCTGCTGCGCTTACCAAAGCCAATAGGAACATGGCACCGATAAAGTTGCCGACATACACTTTGCCCCAGATAGACAGCATCTTAGTGAAGGTGATTTGCTTGTTAGCCCATGAGATGCTGGATAACACTGAGCTGGTAAATAGCTCACCACCGCAAATCACAATCAAGATCAAACCCATACTGAATGCAAGACCGCCGGCTAAGCGACTCAATCCCCATCCAGCATCAGCGCTGCCCGTGGTTACCGTGATGTAGAACAAAAAAGCAAGCCCGATGAATGCGCCAGCCATGATTGCCAAACTCAATGTCATGCTGCTGGTTTTATTTGCTTTACTTAATGCAAACTTCTCTGCTTCCGCCATCATTTCTGTTGGTGAGAACAGTTGATGATTTTCAGAAGTGCTGGTTGCCATATCCCCCCCTTGAACAATCCGTCATGTGTAATTCCTAGTGTTAATGACTTGGTTAATCCGTAATGGTTAATCAGTAATGTTTTGCAGGGCTCGTTGTGTCCTGCCATTCCAGATTAGGGCGTTGATGGGTAGAGGTAAAATTGATAATTTTTAGAAACCACATCAAATTTATTGATATAGATTGGGTTACGCGTAGAATGAAATTGATTGCTCATTGGCTTTATAAAAAACGAGCATCAGGACACAAATAATTAAAAGCATTAAGGATGAATTTTGCGTTATTCATTAAAGCAACTCGCGGTATTTGATGCAGTAGCAGACTCCGGGAGCGTTAGTCAGGCAGCAGACAAATTGGCGTTGACTCAGTCGGCGACAAGTATGTCTCTTGCACAGTTGGAAAAAATGCTCGGCAGGCCTTTGTTTGAAAGGCAGGGCAAGCAAATGGCTCTTACTCATTGGGGGATGTGGCTAAGGCCTAAAGCGAAGCGTTTACTGCAAGATGCGCAGCAAATTGAGATGGGTTTTTATGAGCAGCATTTACTAAGTGGAGAGCTCAAACTCGGTGCAAGCCAAACACCAGCGGAACACCTAGTTCCTGACCTCATCAGTATTATTGATAACGACTTTCCTGAGATGCGAATCTCGCTCGGCGTACAAAGTACCGATGCGGTTATTGATGGCGTATTAGATTATCAATATGACTTGGGTGTTATCGAAGGTCGTTGTGATGACAACCGAGTTCACCAAGAAGTGTGGTGTACGGACCATTTAACGGTGGTTGCATCGGCTCATCACCCGTTTGCGAAGCGTGAACGAGTAAGCTTGGCGCAATTAGAACAAGCAAAATGGGTATTACGTGAACATGGTTCGGGTACTCGCAAAGTTTTTGATAGCTCTATTCACCATTTAATTGGTGATCTTGATGTTTGGCGAGAGTATGAACACGTTCCTGTTTTAAGAAGTTTGGTTGCAAACGGCCCATATTTAACGTGTTTACCTTATCTCGATGTCGAACAGTTTGTTGAGTCTGGTCAACTGGTCACATTAAATGTCCCTGAGCTTGAAATGGAAAGAACCTTGTCCTTTATTTGGCGTGCAGATATGTCTGAGAACCCACTTGCTGAGTGTATTAAGCGAGAAGGTAAGCGCATGATGAAAGGCAAGCCATCGGTTCTGTAACGATAAATTGATAAAATACTGATAACCAAATATGTTGAATAAGCGATTTCTGTCTCTATCTAGTGATAAATACACATCTGCATACATTATTAATGTGATCGTGATCGGCTAAATAAGGGCTATCTTCCCATAGTATGCTTACTTGATTTTAAGTGAGGCTAAATCCGGTTGCGTTCAATTACGTAATTAGGCTTTAGAAATAGTATGAGTACATTAGTCGCGATTTCATTAACAACAGGTATTTTGTCAGGTCTATGGGGATGGATTGCTATCTCTTTCGGCTTATTGTCATGGGCAGGTTTCTTAGGTTGCACCAGTTACTTTGCTTCGCCAACAGGCGGCGTTAAAGGACTAGCAGGTAGCTTATTGACCAACATGACTGGCGTATTCTGGGCAATGGTGATTATCGAAAGCTCAACCTTCGCAGGGTTAGAGATTTTAGGCTACATGATTACTGCTATTGTGGCTTTCTTTATGTGTATTCAAGCGAAACAAGCGTGGCTAGGTTATATCCCAGGCACCTTCATTGGTTGCTGTGCGACGTTTGCTGCAGGTGGTGATTGGCAACTTGTAGTGCCATCTTTACTGCTTGGTGGTGTATTTGGATACTTGATGAAAGCAACGGGGCTATGGCTTCACGAGAAATCGACTCAATCTTCGGAAGTTGTTGAACAACACGCTAAACAGGCAAAGGCTTAATTCGTTAACCTAACCTTAGTTAGTCACTGTGAACTCTTGCAAGATAACCCCCAATTAATTTGTATATCGATTTATACAGGCACACCGTTTGGTGTGCCTTTTTTGGTTGAGGCGACTAGATAAATATTTCATCAGTAGAGCAACTGATAGCATCTATAAAACAAATTATGTTTAGGTATTTCCATTCGCCATGGTGATCACGCGTTTTAATGTCCACCTTAATAAAAGCGGAATGCATTCTTGTCCTTGATTCTCGCAATGAGAAACAATGGCGAGTGCAAGGTCGGGTTTTGCATGTTTCTTCAATACTTTGGCAACCACTTTCTTTGGAGGGATAGGGTGATCGTATGGAATCTTAACCATGTCACGGAAAAAGCTCTCAAACCCATTCATATATAGGTAATGCTCGATATCTTTATCTGGCAGTTCCGTGAGTCGATGTCTTTCCTGATCATTACCAAGCTTCGATAGCACCGTTGCTGCGTATTTTTTACCCGCCGCATCGCCGTCAGTTACCACATGCCAATCGATGCCAAACTCTTGCGCGACCTTAATCAGTGCCTTAAGTCCTGATTGGGCGAACTCAATAATCTGCACACCTTCTGCTGCTAGGTTATAGCCACATTGGTTGGCAAGTTCATTAAACAACCAAACCTCGGTTTCACCTTCTACTAATAGCCAACAGCGAGCAAATAGTGCCCCAGAGCGGTGGAAGCGGATATGAAAACCAATTCGTCGAAGTTCATCCTTACTGAAATGGTTCATGTTGAGTTGATTGGCGATGGTTTTGTCTGACTGACGAACCAAGCGACGAATCGATTGAAGTGGGACCGCCGCAAGTAGGTCGCCACTGTTGGTGGTCAGGATTTTCTGCATGGGCAATTTCTGCATCAAGCTCCAAGCCCTTGCCAAGTGTGTTGGGTGCAATCGACCTTCTGGATCTTCAAGGATCAACAGAGGGCGCGCACATCGCCTTAAGTCGTTTGGCCCTTTAGCTTGTAGATAAGCGTTAAGTAACCCCATGAATAATAAGCGAGTTTGTTTGTTCTTGGTCTCTTCGACGAGTTGATGAATACTCTGATCATTGGTACCCGCAGAATAAAGCAATCCGTCTCGCTGTTTTCTAGGGTTACGACGAGAAGTACTTTTGAAAGAAAAATAGTGCTCAATCAAACTTTGCATCGACTCTAGGCTACTGCGCATTTCACCTTTATTAACATGTCCGGGTATCGCCATAAGACGGCGGCAGGTGTTGTCTATTCGTTTTTCTATTCTTGCTTGTCGACCATTACCGTTATTGGCGCCGTTTCCATTTGTTGTGCCATTGCTCGTGTGATGGTTCCCGTTCCCGTTCCCGTTTGAATTTGCATTAGTTGCGTGAACATTAGTCGGCAGGTGAGCATTGTGGTTAAGGGACTTGCCGTTGAAAGGACGATCAAAGTGCCTTGCATCACGCAAACGGATAACGGGATGTAAGGTCATTAATTCTTGAGCAAGCTTTTCTGAATGATGAAGCTTGAGCGGATTACCGTCCAAACCAAGAAATGCATAGTGTGTTGTTGTCTCATACTGTTCTAACGTCGCGCTGATGCGATAGTAGATGCGAAATACGCCAAATTCATCTTGAACCCAAATAGGTTTAAGTTTGCGATAACGACCTGCGTTAAGTTCGCTCTTATCGTTAGCTTTTAAAGCGAGAACAATTTGAAGATGTTGAGACTGCGGGTGTGAAACAGAGTAATCGACATGAAAATCGGTCATTTCAAAGTGATATGGCACACCGTCTGAGGGCAGAATGACGGAAAGGGCATCCAATAATGAAGACTTACCCCAAGTATTTTCACCAATAAGCGTGGTTAGCTCGTCAAACGCGAGTGACATGCGCTTGATACCTCGAAAGCCAGAAATCTCGATTCTTTCTAGTTGCATAGGCTTACTCCTAACGGAAGGCTCTGCTAATTATTTGAAAGCTAACAGATATCTTTAATCATAATCGAAAAATCCAAATCCGGTATGCTCACCTGTCACAAAACCCGTTGTTTATTAATACGATGCAAAATGAGATTTTTGATCTATCTCGAGTATTTTTTTGCAGTGCAGTTTCATAAAATTCACGATTCTGTCATGATTCTCGACCTAGTATGAAGGGACAAAGAGAGAAGAAAATATGACTAAAAAGAATAAGCCGACAAAAATAGTGTTGGCACACATCAACGACACCCACTCATACTTTGAACCAACCTCGTTACAGCTATCACTTAAAATGAACAACCACATCATTGAACCTTATGTCAGTGCTGGTGGCTTTGCTCGAATTTCAACACGCTTCAAACAAATAGAACAAGATGCCCAGCGTCAGAAGGTTGGAACCTTGTTCTTGCACGCTGGTGACTGCTTCCAGGGCACGTTGTACTTTTCCTTATTCAAGGGAAAAGCCAATGCCGATTTGTTGAATGCCCTTAATATAGATGCCATGACGCTCGGTAATCACGAGTTAGACATGGGTAATGAGCCCGTCGCGATTTTCGCGAAAAGAATCAAATTCCCGCTGTTGGCCGGTAACTGGAATCTATCGAATGAGGATATCAATAAAACTCATACGCTAGCGGACAACGACATTGTTAAGCCTTATCTGCCTGAAACACGAAGTGCTTCTTTTATAACGAAAGAGTTTGATGGCGAGAAGGTCGCAATATTCGGCTTAAGCATCGACAAGATGGCAGGCATCGCTAACCCAGATATCGATACACCGTTTGAAAATGCTTTGGAAACAGCAAAAGGGACCATTGAGCAAATCCATCAAGCAGGTATCAACAAGATTGTGTTACTTAGCCATCTTGGTTACGAAGCTGATTTAGAGTTAGCAGCCAACGTAACAGGTATTGGTGTCATCGTTGGTGGTCATAGTCATCGCTTACAAGGTGATTTCTCTGATATCGGCTTAGTTAAAGATGATGAATACGGTGTGAAAATTGGCGATACCTATGTTGTGCAAGCGGGTTTCCACGCCATGAGCTTAGGACACTGCGAAATCGAGTTCGATTCTCAAGGCAAAGTGACGCACTTCAATGGTAAAAACGAACTGTTATTAGGCCGTCGACTCTTTATAGACGCGAAACTGAGTGAAGTAGGGCAAGACGATGCCCACGATATGGCGTGTGAGTTTTTAAACAATCACCCTAATATTGCAGTGTGTAAGAAAGATCCTGAGCTGCAGAGCATTCTGACGGATAAATACCAGCCGCGAGTTCGAAAGCTTCAGCAACAAGTGATTGCTCATGCAGACACTAAACTTCGCCATGTACGTATTCCAGATGCTAAAGGCCCGAGTCAACTAGCCCCCTTGGTTGCTCAATCATTTCACCATCTAATGAACAAGAAAGGGCATCAGGTTGACTTTGCCATTCACAACGCCGGTGGTGTAAGAAATTCACTGAACAGCGGCGATGTCTCTGTTGCCGATATTGCCGGAAAACTACTACCGTTTGCCGTACCTATTGGTGTGTATGAAGTAAAAGGTGAAACGATCGCTTGCATGCTTGAAGGTGCAATCAATAACGCGATTGATAATGGTGTCGTGGGCACAGGTTCAGGTAGCTTTCCTTATACACATAATTTGAGGTTTTGTTACCACAAAGAAGCGCCTATAGGACACAGGATTCACCATCTAGAAATTCACTCTGATGATTCAGGTTGGCAAGCTGTTTCTCGCAACCGTATTTACCGGGGCGCGTCGTCAGCCTATACAATGAAAGGCAAAGAGGGCTATAACGCTGTGTTGGATATGATCGGTGATGGCACGGTCACCACTGACTCTATGGCAGACTGCTTCATCGAGTTTCTGCAAGACCACCCAGAGTCGCTTCAACTCAATGAACCGTTGAATTGTATGGAGTGTTTTAGATAACTAAAGCTGATACTGATATTTAACACTATTACTTTGGGTTATTTATAAAATTGGCATTGTTTATGCTTTATCTCTGCAGGTCGCCTTCTTGTGGAGATATGCATGGATAAGAAAGATTGGTTAGATGCGGTAGCGGTTGTCGGTTGGGTATCAGTTTGGTCAGCGTTAGTGTATTTAATACCTGCCGCAGGGCTGTAAATTGCTCTTTTTGCAACTTCATTACGCAGTGCAATATTGTGTTTGACTTGCGAATTTATTCTTAGAATCAATTCGCGTGTTTATTTGACAAAGTGGCATCAATCAGAAAGGAGCGTTTGCTCCTTTTTTGCTTTTTCCGTGCAAATTTATATAGACGAAACACAACCAGAGGATTATTATCCACGCGTTTGGGGAGTAGTTAGCGCAAGTTTACATATCGTCATCTCGTTAGGCCAAGAGTCTATCCGGTATGTAAAAGTGAAATCCCATATTTCACTTCAACGAGACCAACGCAATCACAGTCAAGATCCGTAATGGAGCTTGATATGCTTTGTTTGCGGAAGGTCTTTGTACAGTTCTTCCGCCCGGAGGAATAATGAACTCAACTCAATCTCTATTATCTACAAATAGTGAATCCTTTTTTTCATCGCCAATCATGACGACTTATGCGGGCTTTTTCCTGCTAACGGTTATTCTCGTCTCTATTGATATCTATCAGACTCGTGGCGGTAACGTTACTATCAAGAAAGCGGCAATCTGGAGTGTTTTCTGGTTTGTACTTGCGTTTTTGTTTGCTGGCTCGATTTACCTATTTTGGGACATTTATGCGCCGAACAGTGACTACACAGCGCAAAAAGCAACCGTGTCATTCATTACGGGTTACTTGTTAGAAAAATCCCTTAGCGTAGACAACTTGTTTGTTTTTGCGATGATCTTTGCTCAATACCAAGTTCCTGAGCATCTAAGACCTCGTGCGCTTCTTTGGGGCGTAATTGGTGCATTGGTGCTTCGTGCAATTATGATCGCACTAGGCGCACAGCTATTGGCGGAATATCACTGGGTGCTTTACGTGTTCGCTGCGTTCTTGATTGGTACAGGTATTAAGCTGGCATTAGACAAGGGCGAAGAGGAGAGTGTGAATACTCTGCCTGAAAAGCTACTTCGTAAAGTGATGCCGGTAACAGAGGACTTCCATGGCCCTGCATTAATGGTTAAACAGGGTGCTAAATGGGCATTCACTCCAATGATGTTGGTCATCGGTGCGATCGCAGTCATGGACGTGATGTTTGCATTAGACTCTATCCCTGCGATCTTTGCGGTAACACAAGAACCGTTCTTGGTACTTGCGGCTAACGTGTTTGCGTTACTTGGTCTTCGCTCGTTGTATTTTGTACTGCAAGGTATGATGGACAAGTTCATCTATTTGAAACCCGCGCTTTCATTCATCATGGTGTTCATTGGTGTGAAAATGCTTCTGGTTGATAGCGAGTGGGCTATCCCAACTTACTGGTCATTGGCGGTATTGGTTTCTACGATGACGATTGCGGTTATAGCGTCGGTTTATGCGAAGAAGCCAGGCATTGAACAAGTAAATTAAAAACAAATATAACTTATCGAAAAGTCGATAATGAACACGTGGCTGATGAAGTGGAAAATTTATTTATGTAAATTTTCTGTGACATTGGCCACTGTTGTTTGCGGGGTATTTGTACTAAATGCATGACTTAAACACTATATTGAATTTGTACTCACATAATCTGCATATCTATTTTGTGGTATTGTTAATGGTTTGTTTTATTAGAAAAACTAATCCCAAAATCTAATTTTAGTCATTTTTTAACCTGCAAAAGATCACCTATTATTCTTGTCATCAGAACGAAACACATTAATAAATTTATAGAGAGGCAATCATGGCTCAAGCAGTACAAATGAATACTATCGCTGTTCCTAACTCTATGGATAAGAAAACCTACTCGGTTAACTTCAAAGGATTGATTGCACACATTTTCGATATTCTTTTCGTAGACAACTCTCCACGTAGTTACTACGCAAGCGACCTATCTGGTCACATGCAACGCGATATCGGTATTAACCGTTAATCTCAGCGTTAACATGTAAATATAGAATTTTAAGAAAACGCCAGCCTCTAAAGCTGGCGTTTTTGTATCTGAAATAAACTCAATCTCTTCGTAAACTAAGCACCTGAAAGAAAAACCTAGGCATAACGGTCTGTATTTGAGCGCCATTCAATTCGCTTTGTACAAGGATCTCGGTATGTCACACGCCAAACGCAATTCATCATTGATTAAACTTTGTTTATTTGCCTTACCGATCGGCTTCTATTCCTCAGTGTCGCTTGCACAAACCTGGAGTAATGAAGGCCAGCCCGCACAGGTTATCGAGCTCTTCACCTCTGAAGGTTGTTCAAGTTGTCCACCTGCTGATCAGTACCTCAGTACTTTTGAAGACCATCCAAAACTTTGGACACAAGTTATTCCGCTTGCCTATCACGTCGATTATTGGGATTACTTAGGTTGGGGCGACAAGTTCGCGAGTAAGGCGTTTAGTCAGAAGCAACGACTGTATAAAGCTTATGGCGTAACAAGTGGGGTTTACACGCCGGGCTTTGTTGTCGATGGAAAAGAATGGCGCGGTTACTTTAACTGGTTAGACAGAACGTTGCCTTCGCTCAAACAACAAAATAACCCCAAGCTAACGGTCAATCATAAAGGCGATACGTTCAGCGTAAGTTACGAAGGCAAAGGGGATTATGTTGCTCATATAGCTTTACTGGCGATGAACGAAGTCACCAGCGTTAAGGCGGGCGAGAACAGGGGTAAGAAACTCGAACATGATTTTGTTGTGGTTTACGATGGTTATCAGCGTGGTGAGTCTGAATGGCAATTTAATATCAATTTTGAGCCACTTGTCGCTACACCAGACGCAGTCGCTGTTTGGTTAACCGAGCCGAATTCGTATGCACCGGAACAAACGGTAGCAGGTTGGCTGAACTAACTGCAACCCACGACAATTGTGTAGCTGGAATACTCTTAGACGAAGTTGGTACGGCGAGTATCGAGGTTCTCACATCGATAACTTCGCGTCTGACGGATATTAATCAGTGAAATAGAAGCGAAAGGGCGATTTAGTTACGTAATACTGCTGAAATACGTTAATATAGCGCGCTATTATTTTAGCTTTGAGTTCCTGCAATTAATGACTAACACCACTACACCAACCAACTTCTCTGATCTTGGCTTAATCTCTCCTTTGATGGCTCGTTTATCTGAGCTTGAATACCAACAGCCAACGCCTATCCAAGCGCAAGTTATTCCAAGTGTGTTAGCAGGACGCGATTTAATTGCAGGCGCAAATACCGGTTCAGGTAAAACCGCAGCATTTGCTCTTCCACTGTTACAAAAGATTCATGAAGATGCCCCTCTGGACCGTCGTTCAGGCAAAGGTAACTTTGTTTCTGGCCTTATCTTGGTTCCTACTCGTGAACTTGCTAAGCAAGTGGCTGACAGCGTTAAATCTTACGCTGTGCATTTCAATGGCGCGATTAAAACGGTTTGTGTGTTTGGTGGTGTATCGGTAAACACTCAAATGCAGGCGCTACGTGGCGGCACTGATATCTTGGTGGCAACACCGGGTCGTCTGCTTGACCTTATTTCGAGCAACGCTATCAAACTAGATAAAGTGAAAACGTTAGTGCTTGATGAAGCTGACCGAATGCTAAGCCTAGGTTTTACCGAAGAACTTGATGCAATCTTGAAGCTCTTGCCGAGCAAAAAACAAACCTTGTTGTTCTCTGCAACTTTCCCAGAGCAAGTTAAAACGCTGACTCACGAACTTCTAAGCGATCCAATTGAAGTTCAACTTCAAAGTGCCAATGCGAGCACACTGGTTCAACGTGTATTCGAAGTAGAAAAAGGTCGCAAGACAGCGTTACTCGCACACCTAATTCAACAACATGAATGGCGCCAAGCTCTGATCTTCGTTAATGCGAAGAACAGCTGTGAGCACCTAGCAGACAAGCTTTACAAGCGCGGTATCATCGCAGAAGTATTCCACGGCGATAAAGGGCAAGGTTCACGTACTCGTATCCTAGAAGATTTCAAATCTGGCGAGATTGACGTTCTGATCGCGACAGACATCGCGGCACGTGGTCTGGATATTGAGAAGCTTCCAGTGGTAATCAACTTTGACTTACCGCGTAGCCCGTCAGACTACATGCACCGTATCGGCCGAAGTGGTCGTGCAGGTGAAGTTGGTCTTGCGTTATCTCTGATCGATCACGAAGATTACCACCACTTCAAAATCATCGAGAAGAAGAACAAGATTCGTCTTGAGCGTGAGCAAATTGAAGGCTTTGAAGTGGATGAAGAAGCGACAGCTGAACTGATCGCAGCACTAAAACCTGTTGCGCCACCGGCCGGTACTGGCAAGAAGAAAAAGAAGAAGAAAGCTCCAAAAAACCAAGATGTGTGGCTGAACAACAACTGATCTTGAGTCAGCAAGCCATATAAATCAATAAGTAATAGACATTCAAAAGGTGCTTAATTGCGCCTTTTTTGTGTCTGTAGGGCTGGGATTTGAGTCGTTAATAAACGACTGTTGCAGTGTTAAACAACCCGATAAGCCGTTCGAAGGATAGCGTCCTCCATAAGAGATTCGGCGATTTAACGCTTTGCTCATAACCTGTTCGGGTTTTGAGCAATTGGGTAACCGCGTGAAGACCTCGATTAAACAATTAGTGCTGGCCACTTCATTTTTCCTGTTTACCCAACACTCTTCTAGTGCTGCTGAATTTGAGGTTAAAGGGGTTAATAAAACTCTCACCGAAAATGTAGAATTATATTTAGAACCTTTAGCCGATGTTCCTGCATCACAGCTATCGAAAACGAAGCTATCTAAACGTATTCAAGATGCACTCAACCCTTATGGTTATTATCACCCACAGCTCGATATCGACCTCAATGATTCTGATAACGTGATCATTAACATCGATTCTGGTCCTGTCATGCGCATCGCAGAATCGATAGTAAAAATAACAGGTGAAGCTAGCCTAGATGCGGAGTTCATCAATATACTCAATCAAAGCAAGTTAGGCTCAGGTTTAACTTTGTCTCACCAAGAATACGACCAAACTAAGCGTGCGATTTTCTCTTTAGCAAAGCGGAAAGGTTATTTTGACGGCAGGTTTATCGAGTCAAAGATTGAAGTTATTCCTAGCGAGAACATCGCGAATATACACTTGTATTTTGCAAGTGGTCCACGCTACAAGTTCGGTTCTATAAGTATTCCTGATGATGGGGTTGACCCTACTCGTATCGAGAAAATACCCACCTTTAAAAAAGGTGATGACTTTGACACCATCAAGTTAGGTGAACTGCAATCTGATTTGTCAGACACTCAATGGTTTCGAAGTGTCATCGTACATGGTGACTTTGACAAACTTGATGACAACCTAGAAGTTCCAATTGAAATCATTGCCGAGCCAAGTTCTCGAAATATCGTGCAGGTCGGTGGCGGCTATTCTACAGATCTCGGTTTACGCGCCTCTCTCAGTTGGTCAAAGCCTTGGTATAACCGGAGAGGCCACAGCTTTGAAACACAGACATATTTGTCTGAACAGGAGCAATCACTTCAGTTGGGGTACAAAATCCCCACAGAGAAAGTCACAACGGATTACTTTGGTATTCAGTTTGAATCGAAACGAATTGATCATCGAGACACCAATAGCTTTACAAACGATCTTAAGTTCGAACGTTACTGGCAATTAGACAGTGATTGGCAAAGCACCATTTATGTCAAATACTTGCACGAACAGTACCGTCAGGCGTCTGAGGAAGAGCAATCGCAATTACTGTTACCTGGCATCAGTTTTTCTCAGGTTGATCGTAAAAATGATCAGTTGGAGCTCAATCATCGACACATCTATTCTGTCGAGTATTCTGACCCTAGTCTGTTCTCTGACTCAAGGCTGTTGCGGTTGGAAGGAAACAGTGTCCTTTCATGGGATATTAGTGACAGGCAGAAGCTCCATTTCCGCTCCAACGTAGGCATCAACATTGCCAAATCATTATCTGATGTGCCGTCGTCACTGCGGTATTTTGCTGGTGGCGATGGAAACCTGCGAGGTTATGGTTACGAATCTATCTCCCCTAGAGACGAGAATGGTGAACTAACGGGGGCACGTTATATGTTAACTGCTGGGCTCGAATATCAGCATCAAGTCTATCGTTCAATTTGGTTGGGCGCATTTCTTGATGTGGGTGATGCATTTGATCAACAAGCGGATTGGAAGCGTGGGACGGGCGTGAGTTTGATTTGGAACTCACAGTTAATGCCAGTTAAGCTCGATTTTGCTTACGGCTTAGATGCGCCTGAAGGCGACGAATTTCGTATTCATTTTTCCTTTGGTACTCAATTCTGATTTTTGTACGCTGTTTATGCACTCGCGAGGATGAGAACCATCTAATAGGATTCAAGTAAATCGAAAGAGCGTAATAACCTTTGTGCTTTAGCAAACACAAAGGTAAAAACAATGAAAAAGCTACGATTCGGTGTATTTGGTAATATGGGCCCTGAAGCAGATGCTCTGTTCCAAGATATCGTCGCCAAGAAAGAAATTGAACACGGCGCACTTAAAGACTAAGACCACATGGCCATGATAGTGGTGAAAAACTCAGATATCCCCGATCGATCTGAAGTGATTAACGAAGGCGGTACCGATCCTGTGCCTGAACTGATTGAGTCAGCGTGCATTTTAGAACATGCCAATGTTCAGTTTGGCGTAATGACCTGTAACACCGCTCATTACTTTAGACCTGAGGTTCAAAAGCACACCAACGTTTATATCGTCGACATGCTTCAAACCACCGTTGATCAAATCAAAGAGCAGAACTCTGAATCTGTTGTTGGTATTTTATGTACCAACGGCACATACAATTCGGGAATCTATGATCGTTACCTAACGGACGCGAATCTGGTGTTCGTTAAGCCAGATTCCTTTGAGCAAGAGCATAACGTGCATAGTGCTATCTATGGTGAAGTAACCGGTGAGATGACAGAGTGTGGACAAGCAATCCGAGAAACCAACGGGATCAAAGCGGGCGAGTTTGAGCGTAATACCGCACTGCTTGCTGTAGCGATTCAATCCATCGTAGAGAAGGGCGTTGATACGGTTATTTGGGGATGCACGGAACTTCCTTTGGTTAGAAAGCAACTTGAAACGGCATTTCCAACAGTCACTTTTATTGATCCTATGGAAGCGGTATCTGAGCGTGTCGTTGATATTTACCGTCTCGCTGAGCAATATGTGGAGCGTGGACATGTGGATTACAACATTAATGATGTTAATTCGATCTTCACAACGCTTGATATGGTGAACTACGTAGCCCAAAGAGCGATGACCTACCGTCTATAAGCTCAGATACGTGTATTTGAAACATGAGAAAGCCGCGAATTACGCGGCTTTTTTACATTTGGACTGGAGAAAATTAAAAATTAAGATTCGAAGCTGAACACTTAAAGCTCGAACTCGCCATTCATTTTTCGAAATAACCAATCAGGTACCTTGTTCCATGAACTGTAGTTCGGGTTCTTAGTATGGATTTGTTCCTCTGAAGCCCAGATGGTGTCACCTGATTGTTCTCGCGACACAGCCCAGAACAACTCCTCTTTCTGACGTGTTAAGTAGTGTGTCACTTGCTTCGCAAACTCTTCACTGTCAACCAACACCCCAAACTCAACGTTGAGAAAGTCTGATCTTGGATCGAAGTTAGAAGAGCCAATATAGGTGACACGCTCATCTAAAATTACTGTCTTGTTGTGGTAGTAGGTATCAACATGAAAGTAGTGATCATCATTGATCGCTTGGCTTTTGTACTCATAGATACTTACGCCCTTGTCGAGTAGAGTCTCACGGTGTTTTTCGTAATACGCAGGCACAAAGCCCGAATCATTAGAAGCCGATGAATTCGTCAGTAAGGTGACTTCGGCTTCGCTCTCTCTAAGTGCATCGACGAATACAAACTTGTTATCGCTTGGCACCATATAAGGCGTAGAAATAATAACCTTAGAAGGTGTCGGTACTTTTTGCTTCATCAAGTGTTCAATACGTTGGCGAAAGTAGGGCTTGTTGTCATTGAGTTTCTCCAGTGAGTCAAATACCGGCGTGACAGAGGCTGAAATGAACTTCGGTTGGTTTAAGCTCTTTATCTGCCTTTCGACTTCAGACGTGATCAATGCTTGATTCTTTTCACCTTTGTTCAACGCTTTGGTGAACGCTTGGTATTGCTCTTTCTCTTTGATTTTAATGCGTTCTTGAATTGGCACTACATGCTCACTGTTCCACAACGCTTGGTAGTTTCGGTCGAAAGCAGCAATCACGTCGCCTTTAAACAGCACATCCATATCAAAGAAGTTGGCACTTTCGCTGTAGCCAAAGTAGTCATCACCGATGTTGCGCCCACCGAGGATCATCGATTGGTGATCAACGTTAAAGTATTTCTCATGCAGTCGATTATCTAACTGTTTTTGATGAGTAGAGAAGTTGAGCGCACGACCAATCCAGCCAGCTTTACGTGACTCAAAAGGGTTGAACAGTCGAATCTCAATATTGGCGTGTGAGTCCAACTCCGCAAGCCATTTGTCATTGAATACCAACAAGTCATCCAGTGTGAGGCGCACGGCCACATCGCGGTCAGCGGCGTGTTTCAGCTCGTTTAACAGCATCAGACCCAGAGTGTCGTTTTCCCAAGAGAAGTAAGTCATATCAATCGAGTGTTTTGCTTGGCGAACCAGATCAATGCGGCGCGCAAAGGCTTCAGGTGCATTCGGGATCAAATAGATTTGAGCTTGATGTTCTGTGCTTTGCCAGTTAGCTTCGAAGTCGGGTTCAACATCGGGGTAAGGTTGGGCACATCCTGTGACCAAAGCAATCAACATTATTGTGCATGCTGTTTTTAGTTTGCTAAGTGTCATAACTAACCTGCGTTTAAACATAAAATTTGGATATAGAAACGGCCAGCGAGCTGGCCGTTAAAGTAGGAAGGGTGTTGAATATGTTTAGTTTAGGTACCAGTCCCAAGGCATAAGACCTTGCTCTGCTAGACCCGTTAAGCGACCTTCACGAAGCTTAGGATCAACACCTGGGTTTGTGACATAGTCCCAGTCGAAGGTAGTGCTGTTGTCGCTGAATCCTGCACCATCAATGACAAGCACATTGTCGGTAGCATCGCTGTACTGGTAGCTCTGGAACAATTCATCGCTAAACCAAAGACGCGACATTTCGTTCATAAGGGCTTTATCTTTGCTTGATGGATTTACTTCGCTTCCATCAAAACGTACAGCTTTGTTGAACATAAATGGCAGTTCTGAACCGTTACATGCACCGCTGATGCAACCAATCGTTTTGAATAGATCAATGATTGACAGTTGGTCGTATTCGCCCGTTTCTTCATTTAGACCTGTTTTATAGTTCCACATGTTAAAGCTTGGTTTGTGCTCAAAGTGGTATAGCGTTGCTTCTACTTCGCTGTTTGCTGCCATATAACGAGCTGGGCCATTGAACAAGGTGTCATTTAGCAGGGTTTTAAATTGCTTCATGTTGTCAAAAGCGCCACCTAAGCTAGATTCTGAATTAGGGAAAAAGTCAGTTAGGTTTAAAACTTTATTAGTTTGTTCATGGCCGTTTAATTCAATATCTACATTTTTTACGATACATTCGATTACCTCTATTGGGTCGTCTTTAGCTAGACAAATTGGCGTAAGAACTCCTATATCAACAGATGAATCCATCCCCCAAAATAGTTCACTAACAGCTGTATATGCAGTGAGTGAAAGACCTTCATTTGCAGCAACGTCCTTAGAACTCATGTTATTTATTCTTGCCAATAAACGATCTTGATTGTGCTCATCATCTAGCCATTTCAACGCATCTAAGGCAATGGCCTCTGAGCGCTTACCTTTTATTGCTTCAGTTGAAAGAAATTCGTCAATGATAGTTGGAATCAAAAAGGTCACACTGAACAACATCCCAAAACTATTTGCTTCATGAGCATTGTTTCCCAAAATCGTTTGTACAGAAAGATCAGAATTTAGTGGTGATTTAGATGGTTCTATACATATTGCCTCTGACTCATCAGTGGTAGCAAGTGACTCACAACCTAGATAAGGAGCAAATGGCATCAGTGTTTGCATAGGGGTCTTTCCTGATTTGGGGCCTACTTCTAACTCTTGACCCAAATAAGAAACTGAAACCGATAGCGAACTCAATAACCAATTTTTTAGCTGTTCAATACCATCCAAAGCTGTTTCTTGCGACGCCATGATCTTGTCAAGCGAAGTGTCTGCTGTAAAACCCTTACTGCGATCTTTTGCAACGTCATAGCTAGGATACTCAAAACCATACGGGTTGCTCTGCATGATGGCACGTTGGAAATATTGACCTGCGATATCGTCATCTTGCTGCAAGAAACCAATAGACATAGCGCCTGAGCCTTGACCCATAACGGTTACGTTTTGAGCGTTACCACCGAAGTCAGCGATATTATTGTGTACCCACTCCAAGGCACGCTTTTGGTCACCTAGGCCATAGTTTCCATCTTCGTTCTCGCCTTTAATCCATTGAGTACCTAACTGACCAAGACGGTAGTTGAAGCTTACGTAGATGAAAGGCTTACCATCGTCGCTTCCTTGAGCAACCACGGTATCACCTTGGATGAGCGGCTCTGCACCAGAACCGTATTCGAAATCACCACCGTGAATGAATACATAAACCGGTAGGTCTGCATCAGCATCTACGCCTACTGGGCGCCAAATGTTCAGATTCAAACAGTCTTCAGATTGTGTCTGTGAAACGGTCTTCAATTGAGGACATGCATCACCAAACGAAGTGGCATCAATGTCACTCCCAAGATCAACCATTTCACTGTGCTCAAAACGCTCTGCATCGGCAAACTTAATGCCTTTAAAAGACTCAACAGAAGCCAGTTTATCGTCTTCGGTATTAGATGTAACAACCAGCTCTTCTTTGGTCGCAGTAATCATCACATCGCCGATTTGAGTGGTAAAGGTTTCTGAAGGGGCAGGTACGAGAGGTTCAGGTTTGTCTGGCATTGGAACCGTTGGTTCAACGTCTGTGTCACAACCAGCAAGAGCGGCCGCAATAGCGAGCGCGATGAGAGAACGATATGCAATAGTCATAAAAAAGGTGTCCACAATAAAATTTGGTAAAGTAACGAACAGCGCATCGATACCGTCAAACCTGTCCTTCCATCAGGTGATTCGCTCCATCATTGGTGCGTTTGACGTGGTTGTTTATTTCACTTGCTCTCTGTTGAAAACAAGGGGGCGCAATGTCGTTGGTATGATGTCGGCGCAAGTAAACGTGAGATTTACACCGATATCAGAGTTCAATGAGCTAAGAGCTTATTAGGTCTAGAAGATCAAACGTTCTAGAAGCGATAGCCAAGGTTCAATGTCACAGCCGAACGAGTTTCACCTTTGTTGTACAACACGGTCATGTTGTAATGCTTGCCAATCTGTTTGTTGACTCCGGTTAAAAATGCCCACTGGTTAATGTCGACACCAACGTCGTAATCAAACTCAATATCGTCTGTCTTTACAGTACCTTGCATACGTGAATCTAAACCTTGGTATTCAGCACCAACGAAGAATTGAGCGCGATAATCAACTAATTGGTAGCCCAACATTGGCTGAATCGTGACAATGCCGTCACCCCAATCATCCATCCCTTTCAGACGGGTTTGTGAATAGGTGCCGGTCAGTGATGCAAAGAACTCTTTGTAACCAACAGATAGTGTTGTACCCGCACCGCGTAAGTCATATTCGAGATGCAGTGGTACATTTAAACGCCCACTGTTACACAGTGCTGATACGCCCTCGCACAGTTTGTCACCTAGACCAGGTAGTTTGTTATTGAGTTTATCTTGTAGATATTCTCCCGCAGCGCCGGTGTAAGAGGCATCAACATTCGCGTCAACGTTTACCTTTCCTACATATCCGAATACATTCCAGAACGGCAGAATATTCACATCACCACGTATTGAAAGACTTTCTGCTTTAACCGTTGCAACGCTATCTTCAGGGTCGAACAGGTCATTCAAGCGCACACCGCCAATCACGTAATCGGTCATAGGAAGGTTCATGTCTTGATTGCGATAAGCAACTGAAACACCGAATGGTAATGGCAAATCGATACCTTGACGACGCACCATGTCACCCATTAAAGGGAATACTCGATCTAACTTAACACTCGCTTCTTGCATACGAGGATCTGAAACTTCTTTTAGACGCTCTTCATGCAGGACATTAACGCCGTTGTCGTCTTCATAAATTGCGACGGGTTCAGTTACAGCGCTCATGGTCATCGGTTTCGTTTTAGACGTACCCTCGATGTTAGTTGTCTTACGTTCAATAACGACTTTACCAGAGTCTAACGTTTGGAAATCAATCACTTGGTAATAGGTATCGACTTTTGACTTACCAAGATTAAATGGCTTGTCGTTGGTGATTACCATGCGTTTTGGTGTGCCGCCTACAAGTTCAATATCAACATTCAAGAAACGGAAATAGGCGATGTCTTGTGGTAAGCCGTATTTCGAATAGTTGAAGCTAATGGTCACGTCGCCGTTGTCTTTTTCATTGACTTTCACTGACGATGGATCGAAGCTTTCTGCATAATTTCTTAGTCGATACTCAGTGCGCGTAAACTCTTCAATTTCATCGATCAGTTTTTCGTTTTCATCCAGCTCTTGCGGGTTGTATTTGACGCGCAGGTCGATGTTGCCTTTGCTGTCTGTGTTTTTTATCAGATAGACGCTTGAGTCACGAACCTCATCGCCAATTTGTATGGTTCGATGTGCGTGTTCAACTAGGTGTTCGCCCTGTACGAGCGAACTGATTGCTAGCTTTGGTAAATCATGACTGATGCCATATTTGTCAAATAGTGCTCGACCCTTTTCCATAACTTCGCTGTAAGTATTGGTTTCTGCCGCAGACGCAAAATTGGGGGTGGTAAGTAATAGGGCGCTCGCTAACACAGAAAGAGTATGGGTCTTACAAGCGCTGGTGCGTATTTCAAAAAAACTCATGACGGTTTCCACGCTGAGTGGCCTCAAACCTTCGAGACTCAAACAGTCGATGTAATACTGAACGTCGTGTTCAGTTGTTATGTATTTATCCGTTAGGATTGCTAGTGTGAATGTCGCGACTAAAAATGCATTGCGTCAATCAATGAGAGGATTTTAAGAGGAGGTGGCAGATCGCGTTAATCGCTTTTGATGGACGCTATCCTCACTTAGTAATAATTAGCGTTAATCAATTGATTTATAATGATTTTCAATAGATAAAAAAACGGCCTGTGAAGTAAAAATACTTGGCAGACCGTTTTGTTGTGAGTTGTTAAGCGCATTTAGTTCTAAGCAGTTACCCTCACTCTAAATAGATCAGTAAACAACTTCGCTATCATCAGAATAATCAAAATGTTTACGAGCATCAAAAGTGGCGTTTCAATTCCATAAACAGGTGTGAGGTTGAGCGCACCAGATGTGAGAACAACTAATAAGTTAATACCCAATATTCGGTGTACCATGAGCTTAGGTGTCGCGAACACTTTCCATATCACCATAATGTTAAGGAAGTAGAATAGTCCCAGCTCCCATAGTTCTGTCATTAATGGCATCACAAAGATGTATTGCAACAGAACCACCGACCCTGTACCCAACACACCATAAAAAGCGTCCTTAATAACGCTTGGTGGCATGGTCGGCACCATAGAAGAGAATACACCGGCTAACATAGGAAATATGAAACCACCTGGAACTGGAAGATAAATCCAAACCAACAGCGATGTGATAAACATCGACACGCCTTGCAGCACTTTGCGCCCATCTTCATTCAAATGTTCAACAAACGTGCGATGTGCATGATGCCAAGACACGTCTTTATGATCACCTATGACATTGAGTTCACCCTCAACAAGAGATTGTTCTGGTGTTAATACATCGAACGTCTTCAAGTTGTGAGTAAGAACTGCCCATTGGATATCTAAGTCTGATTCGCTGTTACTTTGTTTGAGTAATGTATCTTGGATATGTGCCATTTCATCGATACGCAAGCGCCATGTTTGGATGTTCTCTTTAAGGTGGTAGCTTCCGGTCAGTGGCAGATCTAAAAGTTGATACAGCTTATCAATATTCGCGGTGTTGCTTTCAAGTGCGGCAATGTCGATGTTGTCTGTTTTTTCCATCGCATCTAACAACGCTTGTTTACTGGTTTCGAAACGTTGTACAAAGTTGAGTTCAGTATTCACAGGCCACACGATGCGATACACAATAGAGAACACAACAACACCTAATAGTGTTTCTTGAAGTCTAAGTACAGCAAAGTGAAAGGTGGTTTGGTTATCAAACCCGCCCATACAAGCAACAATCGAACACACGGTAAATCCTATTGAAAAGATGTAGCCGTATTTCTCGTCACTAGACATGAAAATACAAGTGCCTAAGAACACGGTAAGAAATGTTAGAAACAAAAATCGATCTTGTGAAAACATCGCAATGAGGAAAAAGGCATAACCGGTCCCTAACAAGGTTCCCATTAACCGGTTATGGCCTTTGTTTATTGAATGGGCGAAGCTCTCGTTCAATGCCATCACTGCGACGGCTATCGCAGCCCAATACGGTTTTTCCCAACCAAACCACAACGCTAGGCAGATTGCGATAACGATAGAGAGTGCGACTTTAATCGCGTCTTTAGTCGATGCAGTGAACATAAGAATCACCTAGCTATTTTTGATTATTTTGATCGAGGCAGTCATACCAACACGCAGTTGTACGTCTTCTGGTATTTTGTCTAACTTCACTTTGATAGGGATGCGTTGAGCTAGGCGTATCCATTGGAAGTTTGGATTCACGTTTGGCAATAAATCATTACCTGTGCTGCCGTCTTGCTTCGCGATACCAAAACCAATACTTTTGATATGTCCTTCTAGCTGAACATTGTTGTGCATCATTAAGGTCACATAAGCAGTGTCCTGAGCATCGACACCGACTAAATCAGTCTCTTTGAAATAACCTTCAATCCAGAAGCTATCTTCATCAATTAGCGCAACCACAGGTGAATTCGCGACAACTTGAGAGCCAACACGTAGGTTCAGATTGGTGATATAGCCGTTAGTAGGCGCATATACCTTGGTGTACTCAAGGTTGAGATGTGCTTCTTCTACGTTCGCTTTTGCCAGTTCGACATTTGCGGCGCTGGTTTCTACCGCGTTGTTCAAGTTGTTTAGTGTCAGCACGGGCACGGCACCGGGCGTTCTTTTCTCTAAATTCAACGCGCGTTGCTCTTCGTTTTTGGCTTTGGCGAGTAGGGCAAATGCTTGTTTTTGAGTCGCAAGTGCTTTTCTGTAGGTCGCCTTGTAAATACTCGGATCGATCTCAAAAAGAAGATCGCCTTTTTTTACCTTCGAGTTGTCTTCGACATGCACTTCAATGACTTGACCCGTGACTCGAGGTGTAATCGAGACGATATAAGCGCTGACTTGTCCGTCTCTGGTCCATGGGTTACTTGAGTACGACTGGTAATAGCTATAAACCACAGTTCCCGCAGCAGCCAATAATAAAAGTGTGATGAGATAACGTTTGATCACAGTAAGTGCCTCAAAAAATGGTAATAAAATGGCCGATAGCGCCAGTAAAAATCACGATCAAGCTCAGTTCTGCTATTGCAGGAAAGGCGACGTACTTATGAAGGCCAAACCGTGTCGCGATTGACCCTGTTAGCATTGTCAGTATGTAAGCCAGTGCGATAACCAATAACAGCGGTGGGAAGTAGACTTCATCCCACACAAGCTCATGCGGCATGGTATTCATGGTTCTGTTCTCTATTTGTTTGATGAATGCAACGATAACGGAGTTCGATTTATTGTGATAATCGCTTATAGAGGATCGTACCCATCAAAATCCAACTTTATTCGGTGATTATGCCAACTGCCTCTTTGTTGAGAGCCGTAAGCCAGTAAAACAACGGTAGGTAGGTTGTCGTTCTTGAAGTGGAAACACTTAATTGAAATTGATTTCGAAAATCATCTACTTTTGCCGGTTTAAGATAAATCTATTTAAACCAATCACTTAAGGTGTAAATTGCACTTCAAAAACTATGCGAACAGTTAAAGTGATGATTTGATCCATCAAATGGGATTACATAATAAAACCTTTTGTTCTTAATATTCGGTTCGAAGCAACGAGATGCTTTATTTATTTTGAATAATCCAACAAATATCATTATTAAGTTATTCGTTAGATTATTTACTCCTTATATTTAGTAACAAGAGTAAATTTGTCATGGACATTATTTCTAATCTGTTTGACATGGCACCATTTGTCGCACTATTTATTACACTCTCATTGGGTTATATGGTTGGTAAAATTACTATCGGCCGATTTGTTTTAGGCGGTGTGGCCGGAACATTATTAATGGGCGTAATTATTGGGCAATTTGGTGTTCAGATTGATCCCGGCGTAAAAAGTATTTTCTTTGCGCTCTTTATTTATGCTGTGGGTTATCAAGGTGGCGCACAATTCTTTAAAGCGCTTAACTTTAGAACCATCAACATTCTGTTGTCTGCGGTTGTTATGACGGTTTCAGGCTTATTGTGTGTACTTGCCGCTGCGTGGTTGTTTGACTTAGATAGAGGTACTGCTGCGGGCCTAGCTGCCGGTGGTTTAACTCAGTCTGCGATCATTGGTACTGCAGGCGATGCGATCGCCCGTTTGGGTGGTGTGTCTGAAGAAGCCAAACATCTGATGCAAACTAACGTTGCTGTTGGTTACGCTGTAACATACATCTTTGGTTCATTAGGTCCAATCCTAATGGTGACATGGGTATTCCCAACACTAATGAAATGGGATATCCGCGCTGAAGCAATCAAAATGGCAGAAGCGAACTCAGATGGTAATGCAGAGCTTGGTGCTGGTGAATTCAATGCGATGACAAAACTTGAGACTCGCGCTTTTGAAATCAAAGCAGAGAGCAAACTGAATGGTTTGACACTAGCCCAAATCAATCAAGATTCAATAGACGCATGCATCGAAGTTATCGAGCGTGATGGCAAAGCGATTGAAGCAGACAAATTTACTAAGCTTCAACAAGGCGATGTTCTGGTTATCACAGGTACTCGTAAAGCCATTGGTCAGTTGAAAGGTGACTCTGTTGGCTCTGAAGTTGTGCTTCCAGAAGAGTACGAAGTCATTGAAGAGAACCGTCAGCTTATCGCAGACAACAAACAACTGATTGGCCGTACACTAGGTCAAATCAAATCAGAAGCGAACAAAGGCACTTACCGTGGTGTTTATGTGACTGACTACCTTCGCGAAGGTGTATCAATCCCAGTTCACGCTGACCTTGTTGTTAAGAAAAATGATGTTATTCAATTAACTGGCTCACCAAGCGATATTAATCGTGTTCAAGGTACAATCGGTAAGCCAATGAACTCAGCAACAATGACTGACTTCATTGTACTAGGCATGGGTATGGTATTGGGTCTTTTGATTGGCCTAATCAACTTCAAAATTGCAGGTATTCCGGTCACTATCGGCTCTGGTGCAGGCTGTCTAGTGTCAGGTCTGATTGTTGGTTGGTTACGCAGCCGTAACCCACATGTGGCGCAATTCCCAGAATCAGCAGCAAGCTTTATTCGCGACTTCGGTCTAGCAGCATTCGTGGGTATCGTTGGTCTTGAGGCTGGCCCTCAAGCGGTAGACACCATCAAAGAACACGGTATGAGCCTACTATTCTTGGGTGTTGCGGTAACCATCATTCCACAGATTATTTC
>NZ_JBFRKI010000017.1:0-66768 GCF_041469245.1 Vibrio sp. 10N.286.51.B11
CGCTAATCCGCGATGAACCATTTTTTTGTCTGCATTTTCAGCTGAACAGTCAATCAGTCACTGTGAAGAACAACAGAGATCTGTTTTTTGAGCAGAGTTTCTGGGATCACTGAGCCCAATCCTGAATCCAATGCATACTCAATCAATTGGCTTTTACTGCGTGCATCAAACTTCTGTTTCAATCTGGCGACATGACCTTCGACCGTTTTGATTGAAATGTTTAACGTCGACGCGATGTACTGTGGTTTCTTGCCGAAAAGCAGTAAGAACAGTACCTCTGATTCTCTCGAAGTCAGCCGCTTTTGCAGCTTAGACACGCGCGGCTCTGACCCCGCAAGCGATGCCTGATCGCCTTTTGTTCCTGTGGCCTGACAAACCCAATGACCGACCTCTAAGATCGCGGTATCGGTAAGCTCTTGGCCATAGAAGATGGTGCCTTGGACGTTGTCGTCGTCATCAAGCCATGGTGTTTTAGTAAAGATATGGACGTGCCAGCGTCCGTCTGGATAGGGGTGAATATCGAGAATCTTAAGGGTACTGCGTGTATCCATCACATGTTTGTCTTGAGCTCTGAAATCTTGTGCGCACTCGGTGGTTTGACTGGGCATGTCGAAGTCGGTCAAGCCAGTACAAGTCTCATTGGGTTTTAAGCCAATCAATTGGTTGTAAGCAAGGTTGGCGTACACGAAGACCGAGTCAGTATCTTTGCAGCCCCAGCAGCCTGGAAGTTGTTCGAATAAAGAACGATGTATGGAGTTGAGTGGATCTGGCAAGGTTTTATCTCGTGTGTTGCGATGTTGCAATAATATCAGTTTCTTATAGCGCTGCAATGGCAATTAGAGTACGAAAAATAAGGGGGGACTGACAGTTAAACGGACTGCTGACTAACTGTGTCAATCACGGAGAATCGATGGGCATAAAGGGTGATAATCAGGCAAAAAAAAAAGCCAGCCTGAAGAGGGGCTGGCTAAAGACAAGATATGCCTTGTCGACATGTAGAAGATTTTCAGTCTAATTTACGAGGGTCAGGTAAATTAAACTGAGGCATCAATTTGATACCCAGAGTGACTTACTACTCTATCGACGAATCTACTCCTAGGAGTGCTTATGCATAAGGGGGGAATTCCCCTATAAATGTTGCTCAATGTGATAATTGAGAACCTAGAGTAAATATTTGGGGTTCTGAGCCTATGACTGGGAGCCTACAGCTCTCGTACTACTCGGAATCCTAGATAGTTCGCTGCCGTTGAAGGCGGTACGTACAGTTCGTTAAACACTTTTGCTTCTTCAGGAGAGAAGCTCCACGCGCCACCTTTCGCTAGGCCTTTCTGAACGGTTGTCCATTCCCATACATTACCCACCATGTCGTAGAAGCCTGTAAAATGTTTTTCGTGTTCGTGTTCGTGTTCGTGTTCGTGTGATTGCTTGTGAAGTCCCTAAACTCGCCGGAACGATTGGTTTTACAATGCCCGTAGTTTGTACACTCTTGATCATCCTTCCGGAGGCATGATCAAGATGATCGCGATAATGATCTTTTCATTCTCGCGAGCAAATAACTCTCATGAGCATTTACAAATTCATCTTATGCGCATTTAAGAGTATTATTCTTACTATGTTGACCCGAGTATTTTTCTGTCATGTCTAAACCTTTACCCTTTCCTAACCTAGACCTTTCTCCGCTAGGCCTTACTGGCCCTCGTCCTGCTGAGATCATCACTTTGCCATCGCATATGGATTGCCACGATCATCATTATTCTCAGGTGGTGATTGGTTTAAAAGGTCAGGCGGAATTTGAAGTGAGTGGTAAGGGGAATCTTGTTGGCCCAGGACAAGGTTGTGTGGTGACGGCGAGCTCTGATCATGCTTTCGGCGGAGTGGTTGGTCAGTCGGATATTCTCGTGCTCAACATGCCTATGCCAACCGATGATGACCCTCTGATGCTAGAGAAGATTAATCAGCTCGAGTCTTCGAACGTCTATTTCCAATTAGATGCGCAAATTCAAAAGCTTATTCATATGCTGGTACAAGAGATGCTGGCGAGCCCTGATGACCTGCTATTAAGCCGTGCCTGCAATGACACGGTGATCGCCTTAATGCAAAGACACATCTCGGCGTTTGAAACCTCAATCAAGGATTCACGTTTTGATCTTGAAGCGCTGGATCGTTATATCGAGCAACACCTCGCAAATAAGATCTCCGTCGCGCAGCTTGCGGGTAGTGTGTTCTTGGGTGAAAGCCAGTTCCATATGTTATTCAAAGAGCAAATGGGCATTACCCCTCACCAGTACGTTCTTGGCAAGCGCATCGACCGTTCTCGTCGTTTAATTGAACAAGGTAATCTAAGCCTTGGTCAGGTCGCTGAACTGGCTGGTTTCTCCGGTCAATCTTCCTTTACTCACACCTTTTCACGCCTTCAAGGCATGTCACCATCCCAATACAAAAAGAAAATTTCTGTTAAATAGTGAAACAAAACGGCATATTATTTTAAAGTTTCATATGTGACCTTGTGTTTGTTTTGTTAATAAAGCGAGTTTTTAGCAAAAAACTCGGAGTTTTTGACAAGTAATCCTTATATACTCTAAATACACTGCAGCCATTGTAGAGATCCCGAACTCTTTTCGGGTGTGAGATTAAGGAAAACGCATGTTTACAGCTACTGATGTGTTAAAGCCAGAATTCAATGAGCAGTCGCTTGCTGATCTTTGGACGCTTATCTCACCATTATATATGGTGGATGAAACCCAATGGCTAGAGCAACTTCTGCCGCTAGCTACCCCTTCTGAGTCTGAAAAGCAGCAAATTACAGACAAAACGACGTCGTTGATTGAGTCTATCCGTGCGGATAAAACATCTATTCAGATGATCGACGCCTTGTTGCTTGAATACAGCTTAGATACTCAAGAGGGCATCTTGCTAATGTGTCTGGCGGAAGCCTTGATGCGTATTCCTGATTCGGCAACCGCTGATGCGTTGATTCGCGACAAACTTAGCGTTGCGGATTGGAAATCTCACCTGAAGAATTCTGACTCGGTTTTTGTTAACGCATCAACTTGGGGCCTAATGCTAACAGGCAAGGTGGTTGGACTTTCATCTAAAGAGCAGAGTGCAGGTCAAGCGGTTAACCGTTTAGTGAACAAGCTTTCTGAGCCGGTGATTCGTAAAGCGATGCACCAAGCGATGAAGGTGATGGGTCACCAATTCGTTCTTGGTCGCAGCATTGCTGAAGCGCAGAAGAACGGTAAGTCTATGCGTGACAAAGGTTTTACCTACTCATACGACATGCTAGGTGAAGCGGCACTGACCACTGCTGACGCAAACAAATACTTTAAAGATTACCTAATGGCGATTGAAGCCGTAGGTCGAGACACATACGTCTCTTCAAAATCTAGCCCAGCACCGTCTGTTTCTATCAAGCTTTCTGCGCTTCACCCACGTTATGAAGTGGCGAATGAAGACCGCGTACTGACTGAGCTATGCGACACGCTAGAGCAGTTACTGCGCCGTGCGATTGAGCTTGATGTTGCGATCACGATTGATGCAGAAGAAGCGGATCGCCTAGAGCTTTCGCTTAAGTTATTCGAAAAACTGTATCGCAGCGAGCTAGTGAAAGGCTGGGGCAAGTTTGGTCTGGTTATTCAAGCGTATTCAAAGCGTGCGTTACCGGTTCTAGTTTGGCTAAACCGCCTAGCAAAAGAGCAGGGTGACTTAATCCCACTTCGCCTAGTTAAAGGTGCTTACTGGGATAGTGAGATCAAATGGTCACAACAAGCTGGTTTCGATAACTACCCTGTTTACACTCGCAAAGAAGCGACTGATGTAGCCTACCTAGCGTGTGCGCGTTATCTATTGAGCCCAAGTGTTCGTGGCAATATCTTCCCGCAGTTTGCTAGCCACAATGCTCATACGGTTTCCGCTATTGCAGTGATGACAGACCATAAAGACTTTGAATTCCAACGCTTACACGGCATGGGTGATTCACTTTACAACCATGCAATGGAAGCTTACCAACAGTCGGTACGTATTTACGCGCCAGTTGGTAGCCATAAAGATCTACTGCCATACCTAGTACGTCGTCTGTTAGAGAATGGTGCAAACAGCTCGTTTGTACACCGTTTGGTTGATGCTCGTTGCCCTGTAGCAGAGCTAACACAGCATCCAGTCGACATGCTTTTGGCATTCGATACGTTGAACAACACTAAGATTCCTCTGCCGCCAGCGGTATTCCCTGAGCGTAAGAACTCATACGGTGTGAACATTGATATCGAGAGCGAAGCGCATCAGTTTGAAGAGCAAGTAAAAGGCTTCTTAAACAATCAATGGACTGCTGGACCTGTGATCAACGGCGAATCTCTTGCCGAAAGCATGATCAAGGCTGATCAGAATGTTGAACAAGTAACAGCACCTTACGATCGTCGTATTAGCGTGGGTCAGGTGGCTTTTGCAAACCTTGATCATGTTTCCGCAGCGATCACTGGTGCAGACGCCGCATTTGCTGATTGGAATGCGACATCGGTTGAAACCAAAGCCGCTGCACTTGAGAAGCTGGCGGATCTGATGGAAGAAAACCTGGCTGAGCTGGTGGCAATTTGTCATCAAGAAGCGGGTAAGACAATTCACGACAGCATTGATGAAGTGCGTGAAGCGGTAGACTTCTGTCGTTACTACGCAAAACAAGCGAACAACCTACAAGGTTTTGAGCTAAAAGGCTTTGATGGTCTAACTCGAATCGCTTCGCGACAAGGTCGTGGCGTGTTCGTTTGTATTAGCCCTTGGAACTTCCCTCTAGCTATCTTCCTTGGCCAAATTACAGCAGCTTTGGTTGCGGGTAACACGGTTGTGGCTAAGCCTGCCGAGCAAACAAGCTTAATTGCAGCTCGCGCCGTTGAACTGATGAATGAAGCGGGTTTCCCTGCTGGCACTATTCAGTTACTACCGGGTCGTGGCGCTGAGATCGGCAGTGCACTTACCAGCCATGATGCCATTGCGGGCGTTGCCTTTACGGGTTCAACACCAACAGCACAACGTATCAACGTGTCATTGGCAAGTCGTAACGCTAAGCCTGTTCCGTTTATCGCGGAAACCGGTGGTCAGAATGCGATGATCGTCGACAGTACCGCACTGCCTGAACAGGTAGTCCGTGATGTTATTCGTTCGGCATTCGCTTCTGCAGGTCAACGTTGTTCTGCGCTACGTGTGCTTTACATTCAAGAAGACATTGCAGATCGCGTGATTGGACTAATTCACGGTGCGATGGATGAGCTAAGCGTTGGTATTCCACATCTTCATAAAACGGATGTGGGCCCAGTTATCGACCAAAACGCGAAGCAGAAGTTGATGACGCACCTAGAAAATATGACTAAGACCCAGAAGAAAGTGGCTCAACTTTCTCTAGGAGCGGATTGTGAACATGGTGACTTTGTTCCACCAAGTGCATTTGAAATCGATGACATCAGCTGTTTGAAAGAAGAACAGTTTGGCCCTGTGCTTCACATCGTTCGCTTCAAAGCGAGTGAGTTGACACAAGTAGTAGACCAAATTAACCAAACCGGTTTTGGTCTAACTATGGGTATCCACAGCCGTAACGAAACAACTTACCGTTGGATCGAGAAACACATTCGTGTGGGTAACTGCTACATCAACCGTGACCAAGTGGGCGCTGTTGTTGGTGTTCAACCATTCGGCGGTCAAGGTTTGTCGGGTACTGGCCCTAAAGCGGGTGGTCCTCACTACCTATACCGCTTTACTGATGTTCATTTTTCTCAATCACAAGACAAGGCATAAGGAGCAGTATCATGGTTCATCAAGTGACAGGTTTTTCTGATGCTTTGTTAGCGTGGGAACAATGGAATCTTACCGACTTTGATCATAAGAGTGCTCAGGTACTTGCATTCAAATCAGAGATCGAAAGCCAATCTACGTCTTTGGCGGCAGTGGCAACTTATCACCTAGAGCAAGCCTCTGCGCTGCTTTCTGAGCAGCACCTAATGGCTGGCCCGACTGGTGAAACAAACGAGCTGTATGCTGCAGGACGTGGTGTGGCTTTGGTGATTGTTGATGATTGCCAAGACAAAGAGCCAGCACTGCAAACAGCAACCGCGATGATTACCGCAGCACTATTAGCGGGTAACAGCGTGCAATTGTGCAGTGATGACGTGCAATTCAACTCCTTGATCGCTGATGCAGCGAAACAAGCGAATTTACCGACGAACTTGGTGCAGGTTGCTTCGTACGACGCGGCTCAACAGCTGCTGTCTTGCGATGTACGTAGCGCAGGTTACGTAGGTAACTCACAAACGGCTCAAGCTATCAATTTACAACTTGCTAAGCGTGACGGTGCCATCGTCAGTTTAGTAGCTGAAACGGATCTGACAGCAATGCATGTTGCTCACGATCCACACTTATCGCTGCGTTTCATTACCGAGCGTACGCGAACTATAAATATAACAGCCGTGGGCGGTAACGCGACCTTGCTCGAACTTGGAAGCGAAGCTCACTAACCTTCAGTAACATTGGCTCTAAGCACTTTTGTTTTCTCCATTGTTGGTTTCACCATCTTTGGATTTAACTCATAGTGCCTTGGAGCCTCAATACCTAACTCAATGCACTCGCTTGCCTTTACGGTGAGTGTCTTGCATTGAATTAGGCATGGAAGGCTTTTTACAAATGAGGACTATCAAATGATAGAAAACAGTTTTGCAATAACGACGACGTTCATTGCGTATCTAATTATGATGCTGGCAATCGGTGTTATTGCTTACAAACGTACTTCTAGCTCGACAGACTACTTCCTAGGTGGTCGTTCGCTAGGCCCATGGCCTGCTGCACTTTCTGCTGGTGCATCAGACATGAGTGGTTGGCTACTACTTGGTCTACCGGGTTACGCTTATGCTGCTGGTTTTGAAGCATTCTGGCTTGCTGGTGGCCTGCTAGTTGGTACTTGGGCGAACTGGTTAATCAGTGCTAAGCGTCTGCGTACTTACAGCATTACAACAGAGTCACTGACGCTACCTGAGTTCCTATCTCGTCGTTTCAATGATAATTCTAAGCTGATCCAAACAATTTCTGCTTTCTTTATCCTTTTATTCTTCCTTTTCTACACAAGTTCTGGCTTGGTAGCAGGTGGTAAATTGTTTGAAACAGTATTCGGCCTAGATTACACAACAGCGGTAATCATCGGTACAGTATGTGTGGTTTCTTACACGCTATTTGGTGGTTTCCTTGCGGTATCTTGGACGGATTTGGTTCAAGGTCTGCTGATGTCTGCTGCGCTATTGATTGTACCAATCGCAGCGATGAACGGTGGTCTTGGTCAGCTATCGACTGATCTTCACAACATCAACCCAGAGCTTCTCACGCTATGGAATGATGTGAAAGGTGAGCCACTTTCTGCTATCGCGATCATCTCGCTAGCGGCATGGGGTCTAGGTTACTTCGGTCAGCCACACATCCTTGCTCGTTTCAAAGCAACACGTAGCAACAAAGACCTAACAACAGCGCGTCGTATCGCGGTGGTATGGTCTGCTCTGTCTATGGTTGGTGCAATGCTAGTAGGTCTGGTTGGTCTAATCTACGTGACTAACTCTGGCGCGCCTAAGCTAGACGATGGCGAGAAGATCTTCATGCTTCTTGTGAACGCGATGTTCCACCCAGTAATCGCAGGTATCTTACTTGCTGCAATCCTAGCGGCAATCATGAGTACTGCGGATTCACAACTTCTTGTTTCTTCATCTGCGATGGCAGAAGATCTATACAAGCAACTACTTAAGAAAGATGCGACGTCTGAAGAGATCGTTCGTGTAGGCCGCTTCGCGGTAATCCTAATCTCTCTAATTGCACTTGTGCTAGCGATGACGCCAGACAGTTCAGTTCTTGGCCTTGTATCTTATGCATGGGCTGGTTTCGGTGCTGCATTTGGTCCAGCTATCGTGTTGAGCCTATACTGGTCTCGTATGAACCGTAACGGCGCTCTAGCGGGTATCGTTGTTGGTGGTGTTACGATTGTACTTTGGAAACAGTTCACGGGCGGTTGGTTCGATGTTTACGAAATCGTACCGGGAATCATCCTATCAACTATCTCTATCGTTATCGTGAGCCTAATCACTGGCGAGCCAGAAGACGAAGTTAAGAAGCAACACGCTGAGTTCGAGAAGAACCTTGTTGAGCTAGACTAATTTACATTGTAAAAATACCAATGAATTAGCAAAAGACATGAACAATAGAGTCACTTCGGTGGCTCTATTTTTTTATGTGAGTACGACCTTTGTCTTATTTCAAATTAAGTTTATTCGAGGTTTTCTGATATTGAAATGGGGGTTTACAATGTAAATCGAAAGCGAAGGATCTTGAGCGAGAAATGAAAGGTCTGTCTTGTTGGTGGCGTTTGATGTCAAAAAATAAAATAGAAAAATGGCTATTTTTTGAACTTGGCGCTCACTTTTGTCATTAGCTCGGTGAATTGTGGAACCGAATTGGACATGATGTGTCAATTGTCAGTAACCACTAAAGACCTATAGGACAAAGGTATGCCTGATCTCTATTGCAAAGGATGTAAAAAAACAACACTACATAAGTCTATAATGAAACGTTGTGAATCAGAGCCCGAGACAGCTTCTGGCCGTATGATGCAATGGACGTCAAAACTATTTAGTGGAAACCTGTACTACGATATGGAAACTCAGCACTTCTGCCGCACGTGCAATTGTCGTTGCGAAACTGGAAGTGCTGTTCCCCAAGTTGGCCTAGCCTAACTCATAGTAAGTGCTTACTAACTTGATTCAAAAAACCTCCGTGCTAGGAGGTTTTTGTGTTTCTAAGCAGCCTTGAGTGCAAGCTCAGCTTCAATGGCATTGCCATCAATCTTCACTTCCCATCCATAGTTTGAGTATTCACTTGCTAGTGCCTGAGCAACATCTTTTGATACCGTTACGTGTGTCCATGAACCAATACCGTAAGGTTTATATGCGAGTTCTTGCGTTTTCATAATAGAGTCATCCTTTCTCTTTGATAATTATATTATTCACTTTGGCCTATATCCTTTCTTTCGTTTCCGGCTCAACTTATTTGTTAATCGGGTCATTTCTATAATAATTTGTTAATAACCAGAGTTTGATTTATAAGGGTTCTTATCTATTTGTATGTGTTTATATCTGGCGTGAATATCATCCGTGCATTTAGTTTTTAAATGTGTGAGCGAGGTTTTCTTCGATTGCACTTGGTATGGAATATACTGAGCGGAATTTAGAATGTTTAAGGAATGTTATGTCTCAGCATCAGCTCGATCGTATCGATAAAGAGATACTAAGAATTCTGCATATGAAAGGGCGTTTACCTGTTGTTGAACTGGCAAAACAGGTCAACCTTACGACGTCACCTTGCTCTGATAGACTCAAGCGATTGGAGAAAGAGGGCTACATCACGGGCTATCATGCTGAGCTTTGTTCAGAAAAGCTGGGACTCGATGTTCAAGTCTTTATCCATATCCGTCTCGATCAGACTAGCTTTTCGATCTTCGACAAATTTGCCCAAGCCGTGGAAATGATGCCTGAGGTGGAAGAGTGCTACTCACTGTCGGGTGACTTTGACACCATGATCAAGGTTCGAGTGAAAGACATGAAGGCGTACCAAGCGTTTATGGCCACCAAGCTGGGCACCTTGCCTGGTGTGATTCAGACACGTAGTGAAGTGGTGATTGAAGAGCATAAAAAGGGCTTCGGCGTGAACCCTGAGTTGTTGGCAACTCTAAAATAGTGGCCTAATTTCGCTTACCAACGTGATTTAGATATAAAAAATGGAAGCAATGAGCTTCCATTTTTTGTTGAGCGTCAGATAAAGAGCAATCCGATAAACTTGTTCGCCTTAAAGCGTAATGGCCGCAGAGATTAAGCCAATCACACCACCGAATACACCGCCCCAAACCACAAGCCAGCCAAGGTGTTTCTTGATCATGGTCTGAACCATCTCTTTAACCAGCTTAGGTGTTAGTTCATTCAAGCGCTGATCGATGATCGCCTCAATGTTTTCTTTGATTTCATCCATCATCGCAGGCGATTCTAGCTCGTCTTTGATGGCATTTTTTACAGAATCACTCTTGCTGATTTCAATCACAGATTCTTGCATCTTCTCAACAAACGGCGCTTTCATTGGCTCTAGTGCTTCTGTGCCACCAAACATTGCCAACATACCGCCAAACTGAGAGTTCTCGATAACATGCACCAGTGAGTCGAATGCAGGGTTAAAGTCGATCTTCTGAATCACAGGCTCTAGATTGAGCGACTTTCCTGTCATCTCGCTGCTTAGGAAGCGGTCGATGTTACTTTCTGTAAAGAATTGCTCCATCATCAGTTGCTTGATGGCTGCCTTGAACTCTTCAAAGCGTGCTGGAATAACGCCTGAACCGTATAGGCCGGGTACTTTCTCGAACAACATGTGAATCGCAAGCCAGTTGGTGATGGCACCAGAAAAGGCGAATAGGCCTGCGTAAAGCAAGTATTGGTTTGCTGTCGCATAGCCGCCAGCAAGCAGTGCTAACGCAATAACGTTAGTTAAGACACTTTTGTTCATGGTTGATCTCTAGAAAGAATATTGCGCGCATTTTAAGAAAAAAACGCCAAGAAAAAAACAAAAGGATCGATGAAGTTTATTGGACAGGTAGCAAAGAGCGCCAAATAGCAGGCATAAAAAAGGCTAGCCTCCCCCCGAAGTCTAGCCTTATTCCAGAACGCGCAAGCGAGGCGTCTTTGGTGTTAATGTCATTATATAATTACGACATAACATTCTGCCATGTGTAATTTACCGCTAATAAACAAATTGCTGTGAATCACATCGCACTTTTAAAATAGCACAAAAATTAAGCGTTTGTAGCTTGCTCAAGGTCATCGGCAATGAAGCCACCGGTTTGGTGATTCCATAGCTGCGCATAAATACCATTCTGGTTAATCAGCTCTTGGTGCGTGCCTTCTTCTACGATATTGCCGGCATCAAGCACGATCAGGCGATCCATCGCTGCGATGGTCGACAGGCGGTGTGCAATCGCAATAACCGTTTTGCCTTCCATTAGCTCAATCAAGCTCTCTTGAATCGCTGCCTCTACCTCAGAATCGAGTGCAGAAGTTGCTTCATCGAGAACCAATAGTGGTGCATTTTTCAAAAGAACACGTGAGATAGCGACACGTTGACGCTGACCACCAGAAAGCTTAACGCCACGTTCACCCACTTGAGCATCGTAACCAACGTTGCCAAACGGGTCGGTTAGCGTTTCGATAAACTCATGCGCGTGTGCCTGTTTAGTCGCCGCGTATACCTCTTCGTCTGATGCCTCTGGTCGACCGTAAAGAATGTTGTCTTTGATCGAACGGTGCAGCAGTGAAGTATCTTGGGTCACCATACCAATGTTGCTACGCAGAGAATCTTGAGTAACGCTCGAGATCTCTTGGTCATCAATCAGGATGCGGCCACTTTCTACATCGTGGAAACGCAAAAGTAAGTTAACTAGGGTCGATTTACCTGCACCTGAACGGCCAACCAAGCCCACTTTTTCACCCGGTTTGATGTTGAGGTTTAGGTTGTTGATCACCCCCTTATTCTCACCGTAGTTAAAGCTTACATTGTCGAAGTTGATACCGCCTTGTGGAACCTCCAGAGGCTTCGCGTCTTTCTTGTCTTCAATAGCAATAGGCTTAGACAGAGTTTTAATGCCGTCAATCACGGTACCAAGGTTCTCAAACAGACCACCAATTTCCCACATGATCCATTTCGACATGCCGTTAATACGCAGAGCCAAGCTGACCGCAATCGCGATTGCACCCACGGTGATTGCGCTATCTAGCCATAGGTAGATAGAGATACCCGCAATGCTGAACACCAATAGATAGTTAGCGAATTCCACGCAGATGTTGAAGCCGGTTACCAAGCGCATTTGGCGGTGCACAGTATCTAGGAAGCCTTCCATGCCTTCTTCGGCGTATTCGGTTTCTCTTTTACTGTGTGAGAACAATTTCACCGTCGCGATGTTGGTGTAGCTATCAACAATACGACCTGTCATCAGTGAACGAGCATCCGCTTGCTCTGAAGACACGTCTTTTAGCTTTGGCACGAAGTGCAGTTGAATACCGATGTAAACGAACAGCCAAATCAGCATCGGAGCCATCAAACGCCAATCTGATTCGGCTAGCATGAACAGCATTGCCGTGAAGTAAACCGTTACGTAAACAAACACATCAACCATTTTGGTCACGGTTTCACGTACTGCGAGCGATGTTTGCATTACTTTAGTGGCAACACGTCCGGCAAAATCATCTTGATAGAACGACAAGCTCTGCTTCAAAAGATAGCGGTGCGCCAACCAACGAATAGACATCGGGTAGTTGCCCAGCAAGGTTTGGTGAAGCAAAAGCGAGTAAACACTGATCAAGATCGGCATCACGACCAATAACAGAACACCCAGCCCCATGAGTGTGGATTGGTTATCTGCTAAGAAAGTGTCTGGGTTGCTGGTTGATAGCCAATCAACCAGTTGGCCCATGTAACCGAACAACGCGACTTCGATGATCGCGATGGTCATGCTCATTAGGCCGAGCAAGATTAACGGTTTTTCAAAACCTCGAGTGTAATGGCGGCAGAATGCCAGTATTCCAGTAGGAGGTTGTATCGGCTCTCCCTTTGGAAAGGCTTCAGTAAAGCCTTCAAATTTCTTGTACATAGATTTCCCTTTATAAACTAGTGCATCTATAAGCGACTGCATCGTTGGTGCAGCTTTGTTTTTATGGTCTTGATTCGAAATTTAACTGTCTTAGTTTGAAATTATATAAGCGCCCATGGGTTCTTATCAGTATTAAGTCATTCGATGGATTTTGTTCTAGCGCCTATTTAGGCACTTGGCTTTAAAACACTAAAACTTTGTCTAAGCGATACAGGAAAGGTCCAAAGAGTGTCTTTCATGACGCTTATTTTAGATTGAATTAGACAGGAAAAGTTAAGCTTATTTCAAACGTAATTGATTGTTATGCAACGGTGATAATCCTAACGTTAAATGGATTGAATTGTAATCAAAACTCGTGATGGGCGAGAAAATGGAATCAGAATATTTATCCATAAAGTGACTTAACGAATATGCATACAGTTGGTTCTTTCTGATGTGCTGTTATCTTGCAGTAAAAATTACCGATTAATCTAAGATCTGCAGTAATTGTTTGGGATAAATATTCAAATCATTATTATTTTCAGTGAATCTTGTCGTAACAAGTTGTTTACAATTCTGAGGTAAATAAAAGATAGGGACGGTTGAGATGTTAAACCTACACAAAAAATCACTTCATATTACTAATGTTCAAAATGCCAATTGCGTTGTTATGGTTCCGCCAAAAGAGTTTCGATTTAACGAAGAAACAGCACGTGACAACGAGTTTCAGCACAGAGTCAATCTGACCGAAGCTGAGGTGAAGCTAGAAACGATGGCCGAATTTAAGGCTATGGTGGCTTCGTTGCGTAAAGAAGGTGTGCAAGTTGTAGAGTTTGATTACCCAGAATTGGGTGTCGAAACCCCTGACGCAGTGTTCCCAAACAACTGGTTCAGTACTTGTAGTGATGGAAGTTTATTCACTTTCCCTATGGCCTGTGAAAACCGTCAGCATGAAGTTAAGCCTACTGCTCTTATTGAAGTGCTGGAAGCGTCTGGTCGCATTGTTAACCACAGTGAGTCTATGGAGTCATACGTTGCTCAAGGTTCTTATCTAGAGAGCACCGGTGTGATGGTTATCGATCACATCAATAAGACGATTTATGCGGCGCTTTCTCAGCGTTGCGACCGTGAAGTATTAGAAGATTATGCGAAGCGTATTGGTTATTCTCGCGTGGTTTCGTTCCAAACGGCATTACCGTCTGGTCAGCCGATTTATCACACCAATGTGATGATGGCGGTTGGTGATAACTTCTGCGTGATCTGTGATGAAGTGATTCCTGAGTTTGAACGCCGCTTTGTGGTGAAATCTCTTGCAAAAGACAAGCAAGTTATCTCGATCTCGATCGATCAGATGAACCGATTCTGCGGCAACATTCTGCAATTGGAAACCGTGAATGGCGATAAGGTAATCGCGATGTCTCAATCGGCTTACGATGCGTTTTCTCCAGCCCAGTTAGCTCAGCTTTCGACGCATGGAAAACTGCTGCCATTTAACGTGAAAACGATTGAAGACATTGGCGGTGGTTCGGTGCGATGCATGTTGGGTGAGGTGTTTTTACCAACGCGAGTAAATCGTCTGTAACAAGCACTCACTTTCAGTAATGAATCTTTGAATACCACTCTTATCGCAGAGTGGTATTTTTGTTTTTGTCTTTCACATATAAGAGAACAGAGCTCGATACAGGAGTCAACGCGCAAAAGCTAATGGAAATAAGCTATGAAGCGTCCTTAAAAGCTCTGTGTTCGATGAACTGAGCCGACAGTGTTACGACTTCTTTGGAGTAGACGAGCGCCGTGTGGTTGAGTTTGAGGGCGTAAGTATCCGTTGCTCCTCTCAGGTTGGCGTCTTCGAGTGTGACTGTGCCATCGCCCGGGTTTCTTCCCAGAACAATACGTCCGACTCCGGCGTCGTAGGTACCTGTAATCACGCCAATCGGCACATCAATATCGTAGTCACCCAAGCCATCACTTAAGATCATTTTGCTCGAACCAAATATAAATCCAAGACCATGATTCGAAAGCGTTTTGGCTATGGTTGCCCCATTGTGCGGCGTACCTGCGGTAATAATGCAGGTGTCTGCAAAGTCGGGTTGGTAGAACTTAAAGTAGTGGCGAATCAGCAAGCCACCGAGTGAGTGACCAAAGAAATAGACCTCATCGTACTCATTAAAGCGAGCATTTACGAAGCGATTGAGGCGTTTGGCTGCAGAAGGGAAACGCAGCGAGTTGTAGGCAAACTTGTGCGTTGTAAAGCCGCGTTTTTTGAAGTTTCTATCCAGATATAGCATGATCAACGCAGGCATATATAGGCCATGAATTAAAACTATATGTTTGTTTTTATTATTCATTTTTGTCCTCCGTCTGATGATGTCCCCAGTATATTTAGTCGCAAATCTAAACTCAATAAAACTTGCTACGAATGGGGCACAAAAGACAGAGGTGTACGTTATAAACAGTGCGTTCGTCATAGAGAAAAGGTGGGTTAGTCAGATCTCACTCCACCATACACATCTATGGTTAATCCGCCTTGTTTGGCGTAAGTATTGGGTGTTAGACCGATGGTTTTCTTTAGGTAACGAATCAGGTGCGGTTGGTCGCTAAACCCAAATTGAAAGGCGACGTCCATCCAGTCGATGTCATCCAAATTTCGCTTATACAAGTATTCCAACATCGCTTCGAGTTTGTTCATCGATTGGCACTGTTTTAATGTCAGCCCTGTTACCTTGTTGAAGCTTCTTTCCAATGTTCTTTGCGAGCAAAACAGCTTGTCTCCAAGCTCTGCAATCGGTGTCGAACCAAGCACACCCAACACCTTGCGTGTGAGTTCGCTGTGCCTATCCGTTTTAGCTGTCGATAGCCAAGGCAGCATTAAATCATCTAACTGCTGACAGCAGGCCTCAACATCGGTTTGAGCGAGCTTGATCAGCGACATTACTTCGGCATTAGGATTATCTAACAAACTCGCGAGATCGATAGGGTTAACACTGTCTAGGCTGGGGTGTGGACAGTCTGGAATATCTAACGTGTACAAGGCTCCGACATGGAATTTAATACCTAGGTGAACAAAGGGCTTTGAGTGATCCAATTCGATGGCTTTATGGTGTGGTAACAGCAGATGGCAACCAACGCCTTGATCGACCTGTTGCTCAATCGTGTAGTGATATGCCTGCTCGCTTGGCGATAAGATGAGGTGCGCCGATGGATCGGGATTGAGTATCGGAAACTGATGAGTTTGGGCATCGGGCGTTTTCTCGATAAGCCAGTAGCAATCAATGAACTGAGCGATTTCAGGGGATTTTGGCGACTGTAACCAATTGATCATTCGAACTTCTATTTCTGATGAGTACTTTACCACTATATGTGGATATCGTTGTCTGTGACAGTTTTATCCATACTAAGTGCTTGCGCTTGGCATCTTAGCTTCACTTCACACTGAGTGCGCATGCTCAGTGCGAGGTAAAGCTGAGTTTTCAACTAGCGAAAATCAAACTGTAAGATGCGATGCTTTGATGACAACCCAGCGCGTGTGATAGCTTTTTGCGCGCCAATATTGCTATTTTCTGTTGAACAGATAACTTCCAAATCTTGCTGGTTAGCGTGCTGCTTTAGAAAGTTAAGAACACGCGTTGCTAACCCTTTTCCGCGCTCTTGTTGAGCGACAATCATACCCAGGTCGGCAAACTGTGTTTGATGCTCATCGAACTTACGGCACTCACCGGCTGCGAGAACGCTGCCATTTTCCCAGTAGCCCCATAACTCTTGGCGGGCAATCAAATTGCCGTAGTAGCCGGTTAACCACTCTTTTGGCGCACCAATCGTTGATGAAGCAAATTCGACTAATTGATCGAGTTGTTCTTGCGTCGCGAGAGTCATCTCGACGTCTTCAATACGACCTGAATTACGACTAGAGTTAGCTTCTTGGTCTTGGCAATACATCAAGGAGTTCACCTTAAATGAATGGGTGTTATCCATGCATAGTGACAAGTATTGTGGTTCTGCCGTGCTTACGAATGCGCCTTTCACTTCACCAATCACAGAGCTGTTGTTTTCTACGATTAAGGTAAACAAGTCTTCTATATTGGTGTTGGCTGTTGGTGCTAGGTAGAATTGAAGTAAGTAACCTTCTCCGTTCAATACGCAATACCCCACAAGTTTGTCATCTTCGTAAAAGCCGTAATGGTCAGACATAGGTACAAAGCCAAAATGCCACATGCCATCGAGTGGAGCTGTAGATTCAGCAAAGTAAGCCGTTTTAAGTTCGCTTAAGTCGCTAAGTACTGAGATTTTTTTGATGTCTAACATCGCGTTAATTCCTGTTGTTTCGATTCGGTAGAGTGCGTGGTTGTCATCTTGTTCTCAGGTGCGTCAACGGACGATGAGATAAATTGATTAGCCAAGCCACGTTTCAATAGCAGCAATTGTAGGTGAGTACTCTAGATTGATATTGAATAAAAACGACAGTTTTGAAAGGCGTGTAAGTATTAACAGGAGAGCTTATGTTAATTGAAAGAGGGCAAGATATCTTACCCTCTGTTGAACTTATTGATGTGGAAGTTCAACAGAGGGCGCATTACTTATCTGAGTCTTCAGCTTTGATGAGTTTTGTATCGACAGTTTCACTCTTTAACTCAGGATCAACTAATACCTTTATCACGCCTTTTTGTAGGATCAGGTTATTAGGGTAGGTGATGATGTTGCCCGAACTGTGTCGAAGAATAACGTGGAACATGGTGATATCGATGATCACACCGCTGATGTCTTCGTCTTTCTCCGCGACTCTTACTCTGTCGCCAATGCGATAAGGGAAGACGAAAAATATTAGTACGCTGGCTGTGAGGTTACTTAGAATCGACCATTGCGCGAATAAAGCGACACCCAGCACCGCAAATATCGAAGACAAGAACAGAGAAATATCACCAAAACCCAAGTTAAGAACAATCGTAAACACAGCGATGAAGAGTAGAAACAGAACAATATTGAAACACTTAATCACGAACTGCTTTCGCTTCAATTCGACACGTTTATTTTCCGCTAATGTTTCTATCCAGTTCTTACCTAAGCGTTTGATCACCCAATACACAGTGATAAGAAGTAAACCTAAAACTACTTGTCTAAGCCACATATTGGATTGCAAAAACTCAACCATTAAATAAACCTCAATTTTTTCAAAATAACGACCTCTGCCGCTATGACCACGAGCAGCCCAACGCAAAATAGTGGGAATGCTATTGGGTTATCTGTTCCGGGTATTCCTGCAATATTGACACCCAGCAAACCGGTGAAAAACCCAGCAGGGAGGAAAATACCCGCAATGATAGAAAATAGGTACGTATTTCTATTCATTTTTTCAGCTTGTTGCTGACTTAGGCTCGCTAAAAATACATTAATTTGTTCGATGTAAAACTCAACAGACTCATTAATTCTCAGGATGGTATCAAGGCTGTTCTTTATATGACTGTTGTGCTTACTCAATGGTGCAGGCAGGTCACTCATTAAGTCCTCAAAAACGTATTTCTGTGGCTTCAAATAGCGCCTTAGTCTAAGTAGCCTTGAATGCAGAGCGTTAATGGATCTTATGTCGATATTGGATTTAGATTCTAACTCGTCAATCAAGAGTTCGACGGGTACTAGGAAGGTTGAAATACTGTGGTTGATTCCACGTATCATGCCCAGTAATACATCAGGTAATGATGTCGGGCCTTGGTTTTGTTTGAGATCAGATATCAGATTACTGACCGCTTTTGAAGGAACTTTGCGTGTCGATATTAAAGTGCCTTTGTACCATAAGATGCGTAGGCTAAGCATGTCGTCAGGGTTAGCACCTTCGTTTAGATTAATCCCTCGCAGAATCATCAAAAAACAGTCGTGGCCAAACTGTTCGAACCGAGGACGGGTGTCATCGGTGAGTAATGAATCGATGATGGCATTTGGAACCGTATTACTGTGGAGCCATTCTCTCAAACCGTCAGCATCTCTTTGGCAGTGATACCAAGTTGATTGCTCGAATGAGGCTGGGCTGGTGGTGTGTTCATGTGCCACCCCCTCAGAAAATTGCCAGCTTGAAATTATGAAAGCGTCCATTCATTTGTCCTTAATGATATGACGTAAACATTGATATTATGCGCCATTCAGGCGCGGTATTGAACTGAGCTTAATCGTGGTAAGTTCAATGAGCGATGTGAGTGAGATGAAGTCTAATAAGACATGTTGGTCTTTGGAGTACGACGGACTCTTCCATTATTGTCTCTATTAAATGTAGCTCATTGTTTCGTCGTTATAAATTAGCACTCTGGCTCCATGTTAGCGACGAAAAAAAGAAAAGACCGAGGTCTTTTCTTTTTAGGGGAAGTTGAGGAGAGCTTGTTCAGGCAACTCGAGTTTTCCGATGGTTTACATAAGTAAAAGCACTACCGACACGCAGCAAAAATGTCTTGGTTTTCTCGGTATTCTTTGGTTTGTACATCCATTAGGCCGAGTAAAGAGTCGAACAGGTTATCTTGGGAGAAGCTCTGTTCTTTGCCTGCCTTTCTTAAGCAGGTCTGGTTTATCCCTTTCTGCTCGGCGAAACCATCAGACATCCACATTATCATAGGCACATGGGTTTGCTCTTTCGGTGCCAATGAATAAGGCATGCCGTGTAAGTAGACGCCATTTTCTCCCAATGATTCTCCGTGATCGGAAATGTACATCAGCGCAACATTGTACTTATCGGTGAGTTTCTCTAGCTTCTGAATAGCCTGTGATAGAAAGAAATCTGTGTACAAGATGGTGTTGTCGTAGGTGTTGACCACTTGCTCTTTGGTGCAGTTTTCGATATCAGAACGTGGGCAGTCTGGCACAAACTTCTTATGATCTTCTGGGTATCGCTCGAAGTAAGTTGGGCCGTGAGATCCGGAGATATGATAGAAAATGATGCTATCTTGTTTAAGAACTTGAGTATCTTGTTCGAAGTTCTCTAGCATGGCTGTGTCATAGCACACATCTTTATTACACAGCGGGTCGCTGTCTTTGGCGACGAGAGTCATCTCTTTGATTCGATGTGCGACCGCCTTGTCTCCACCATCGTGCTCTCGCCAGATAGAGTGAATGCCCGCGCGGTTCATAATGTCGACTACGTTATCTTGGTTGTAGGCTTTGTCGCGATCGTAGTTGCTTCGGCTCATGTTAGAAAACATACACGGCACAGAAACCGCAGTGGCTGTTCCGCATGACTGAACATCAGAGAAAAAGATCGGATTATAGGGTTTGGTATGAGCATTGGTTTCTTTCTCATAGCCATAATATTGGTAGTTATATACACGTGCTGTTTCACCAAGAACAAACACCAATAAGGTCGGTTTGGTTGCCGCTTTTGCTTGTGGCTTGAGTTGAGCATCTAATCCCAATTCTTGATAGGGGATGGGCTGTTTGATGTAGGTGTTATTGATGTATTTGACTGTTGATGCTACGTATTCGGTCGGAATGATCATCTTTTTAAGATGAGAGTTATTACGACCAATCGACACATAATCTTTGTAGAAAAGCCCGGCAATAATCGCAATGACGATCAAGGAAGAGAGCAAGCCAATCGATTTCCAGACAAAGAAATCCTTCCAAGACTCTTTTTCAAGTTTGGTAAACAACAGGATGAGAGATGGAATACCACCCATAGCCAGTAGCCATAAGATCGAGTGACCACTGATATAGCTGGCTGCTTCACCGCTATTGGTCTCAAACACATTCTCTATCATGCCGTAGTCGACGAATATGCCGTAATTGAACATGCTGTAGCTGACTAAGGTTGAGGTGATCAGCAATAAGATGAAAAACGGCTTAGAGAAAATAGGCCAGTTGAAGACTTGGAAGATGAAATTAAAGGCAGCAAGGAAGAAGATAGGAATGGAGATAAGAAACGCAACGCTTTCAGACTTCGATGCCTGAACAATACTAAACAGTTCTTGGGAGAGAGGTAGATTGACGACAAGCAGATAATACACGGCCAACACAAAAGGCAGCTTGTTTATCGACATGTTAAAGCTTGGTAGATTCATAGGTCTTGTTTTCCTGCGTCTCTTATCCCTTTATTTTAGTCTCGCTACCAAGAAAGCTCTAATATCAACGCATAAAGCTCAGTAAGTAATGGTGAGCGATAAACCGGCTAAAGTGAAATGACGCGATAGTGCGTGTAGAAACAAAAAATTCACTTTACTGAGTGACCTTCATGACAAGGTGGAACAGCAAAGTGAATTAGTATGTTCAGCTTATTCTATGTGGTTCAATCACATTAGAAGTTGTAAGAACCACCGAAGCTAATGCTGTTGAAGGCAAGTGTTTTGTCTTCTTTCTTAAAGCCGTAGTCGTTCTCAACACTCACTGCGTCTGCTTGTGAGATTAGGCGTAGTGTTAGATGTTCGATTGGCGTGTATTCAACACCAACACCAAAGTGGAAACCGGTACCGCTATCGTCATCATATAGAGCTGCGTTATTTGCGTTTAGGTCAACAGAGCTTAAACCTGCAAGCACGAATGGACGAATCGTGTTGTCGAACGTATAACCTAGGTTTGCTGATAACGAAATAGAAGTTGGCGACAGTTTTGCAGCACCTTTTTTGTAGTCTGCGTAATCGTTGTAGCCAAGTTCAACACCAACGATACGGTTGAACTGGTAGCCACCATATAGGTTGTAACCCATGCCGTCTGAGTCTAGGTTGCCTTGACCGTCTGTATCAGAATCTTGGTACACACCAAGGCCGCCACCGATGTACGCACCGCCGTCAGTACCTGCAGCTAAAGCTGGAAGAGAAACTGCGCTGATTAAACCCAGTGCTAATGCTGATTTTGTTATCTTGTTCATTTTTGTTACTCACTCTTAAATGTCATGCCAGTATCAATTATTTTTGTTTTGCGACCTTTCGACCGTTGGTGAGCATTATTCCGTAGTCTTATACGTATTACTGTATGGCTTTGTAAGCTAAATCGTTACATAGTAGATAAAATGCTCATCCGGTTGCTTAGTGAGTTAGGCTGCCAAAAACAAGGAATACACATGCTAATGAAATAAAATACATGTTTGGTGGTTGTGGACGTGCAAGGTAAGCTTGCACGCCTTGTTGATGAGAGTGAGACACTTATTTCTAACTGTGGAAAGTTGATTAAGGGCGCACAGGTTTTGGGTCTGCCAATTATTCGTTTGGAGCAGAATCCAGAGAAGCTAGGTGCGACGGTTGATGAACTCAATGACCTTTTGAGTGATGCTAAACCAATACCTAAATTCACGTTTAACGCGTGTGATGAGCCCAAGTTTGTTGAGGCGGTTCAAACCAAGGATGTAGAGACTTGGTTGGTGTGGGATTGAGGCTCATATTTGTGTTTATCAAACCGCATTGGGTTTGTTGGAGCTTGGGTACAGGGTTCAGGTAGTTGGCGACTGTATTGGTTCACGGACAGCATTGAATAAGAAGTTGGCTATCAGCCGATTACAGGACGCTGGTGTCCAAATTACGGGATTAGAAATGAGCTTATACGAGCTAGTGAAAGATTGCCGCGCACCAGAATTTAAGCTCATTCTATCCTTGATTCGTTAATCACCGAGAGGCTGTCTGTCGCCCCCACCTCGGTAGGAATCTAACGCAACCTTCAAGCGACGCAGCTTGTCGCGCGAGCGATTCTTATGATTGACCGCGATTCCCATAGAAAGCACATCCACTAACGCCAACATGGCGTAGCGAGAAGCCGACGGTTTGTAGATGAAGTCAGTTTCCATATGCTTGATGGGTAACAAGATATCGGCAATCTTTGCCAGTGGTGTATCTTTTGGGGTAATCGCTATGATCTTAAGCCCGTACTGTTTCGCCAGCTCTGCAGTTTCGGTGATCACAGGCGTGAAACCGGTCGCGGAGATCATCACCATCACATCATTGGCGTCTGCTGTCGCGGCAACCATACGTGACATTAAGCCATCGTTGTACGACACCACGGGATAGCCCAAACGAAACAGTCGGTGTTGCAGTTCTTGAGAAGCGATGGTCGAGCCACCACCCATGCCAATAGCAATGATTTGTCTGGCGTTATGCAGCCAGCTGACTGCGGTTTCAACGTCTTGCTCTTTGAACAAGGTGCGGTTGATGTCTAGGCTCTGCTTGATCGATTCGTAGATACCTTGATAACCCGTTTGGTCAACCGGTTCGAGAATAAAACGCTGGCCAACTGTCAGTGTTTGAGCAAGCTTGATCTTCATATCACGTACGTTGCTGCAGCCGATAGCCTTAGCAAAACGTGTAATGGTGGCTTCACTGACTTGAGCGCTTTCAGCAAGCTCTGTGATGCTGGCATTGGCAGCAAAATCAATGTCGTCCATGATCAGCTTAGCGACTTTTTTCTCTGCATCACGAAGAGCGGGAAAACGCTCCGTTATCTGTGAAATGATATCTACTTCTAAACTCAAGAATCCTGATCCTTTGTTGATGGGGCTAATCGTTATCACCTAGTTATTAAGAACCTAGCTCGTAAGAAGTAAGCTCTTTAGCTTTTTAGCCATTTAGCCGTTTAAAACTAAGCGTTAGCCCCGTTAGTATATCTTATTGTTTCGCTGATTCTAGCTTATTGAAAAATCGAACTAGAAGCAGGTTTCCACCCAGTTTGTTACCTGATGGTCGTCATCGCTGATGGCAATGTAGCGCCACTTATCGAAGGTTAAACACGGGTGTGAGGTTGAGAATGCAATCATGTCGCCCACTTCAATTTCAGAAGAGCCGTCCGTTTCAACAAAGGTATGCTGATCCATCACGGCGGTCGCAGTCAGCCCTTTCACAGAGATAGCTTCGCCATTGCGATAGCCGCGTTCGGCAATAGGTAACCCCGCATCAAAGGCCACATCACGCTTGCCTAGCCCAACAACTAGTTTGGTCGGTTCTGGGCGAGAGATTACATACGCCCATACCTCAAGTGCCGATTCCAGATCTCCACCCAATTCGCACGCGTAACCTTGGTTTACTTGGGCACGCTGCAACACTTTGCTTTGAGCGTCTAGGTAGATACCTGTGTCGTGAATCGCGTAACAGCCCGGGCGGATGATCGCCAAGTAATCGGTTAGGTTCGCTAAACATTCTGCAACCACGTCATACCAAGCCGAACCTGCACCAGTGATGATAGGTTGACCGGTAATTAAACCGTCTGATGCGAGGCTTTCGACCGAGGTCAGCGCTTGGTTTAAGAAGGTACGAATGTCTTGCTCGGCATTGTCGCCATGAATCACGCCCTCATACACCTCAATACCCGCTAGCGAAAGTGCAGGCGTATCTTGAATGGTTTGAGCCAGTTCTAAAACTTCTTGAGGTGAACGACAACCACAACGGCCACCCGGAACACCAAACTCGATTAGAGCTTTTAGCGTCTGCTTTTTGTTGGCGAAGTATTGGTTGAGTTGCTGCACGTTTACCGATGAATCCACACAGCAATAGAAATCAACGTCGAACTCACTAATAAGCTGTTCGATGATCGCCATGTTGGTTTTACCTACCAATTGGTTAGCCATGATGATTCTTTTTGCGCCTGCCATTGCTGCAATTTCTGCTTGTGCAGGTGTCGCAACGGTAATTCCCCAAGCGCCATTTTCTAGCTGTTGACGGAAGAAATCAGGCGTCATCGATGTTTTGCCATGTGGTGACAATTTAACCTGATGATGATCGGCGAATGATTGCATCCAATTCAGGTTATTGGTCAACGCTGATTGTTTGATAATTGCTACCGGAAGCGAAATGTCTTCATCAACCAGTCGATAAACACCGTTCTCAGATTGTGATACTGCTCTCCCTTTTTGGCCTTTTTCAGTCAAGATGAAACTATCTTTTTGATACTTTATAACATCTTTTTGTGCAGGGTTATGTTTCATTGCTGATTCCTAACATGATTTAAGTGGTTGTTATTTAATGTTTAAATATATCTGTAATGTATTTTGTGATAGAAACTATCACACAAATTAAAATATTATGTGTGTTTTGTCACTGAAAATAATCGGCTGGATTTCTAATATAGCTCCATCAACAAAGTGGATTGAGAGAGTGAGAAATGTTGTTCGATACGATAATTAAAAATGTAGAGGTGTTTGATGGCACCGGCGAACAATCGTTTTGTGCCGATGTAGCAATCCGAGATGGAAAAATCGCCGAAATTGGCAAAGTCGATCATGAAGATTGTAGCCAGTTGGTTGAGGGAGCTGGCTTAGCATTGGCTCCTGGATTCATCGATGTACACACACACGACGATACCAATGTAATTCGTTACCCAGACTGCCTACCAAAGATCAGCCAAGGCGTGACAACCGTAATTGTTGGCAACTGTGGCATCAGCGCATCGCCAACGGTTTTGGCGGGCGATCCACCAGACCCAATGAACCTATTAGGCGCGCAGGCTGATTTCAAATACCCAACCTTTGCCGCGTATGCACAAGCCGTAGAGCAAGCGCAACCAGCGGTGAACGTAGCAGCGTTAGTTGGCCACACCACACTGCGTAACCAAGTGATGGACGACCTACAACGCACCGCAAGCGAAGAAGAAATCGCGGTAATGCAAACCAACCTTGATTTAGCGATGGAGCAGGGTGCACTGGGTTTGAGTTCAGGTTTGGCTTACGCCAGCGCGAAACAAGCTAATGCCAACGAAGTGATGCAGTTAGCGAAAGTGCTTTCTAGCCATGGCGGCATCTATACCACGCATATGCGTACCGAATTTGAAGAGATCTTAAGCGCGATGGAAGAAGCGTTTGAGACTGGGCAATACGCGAAAGTACCGGTTGTTATCTCTCACCTTAAATGTGCAGGTGCAGGTAACTGGGGCAGAACCGTTGAAGTACTTGATTTGATGGACAAGGTTTCTGAGCACCAAGATGTGTCTTGCGACTGCTACCCATACTCAGCGAGCTCTTCGACATTAGATTTGAAACAGGTGACGGACGATTTCGATATCTTCATTACTTGGTCTAAAGCAAAGCCAGAACATGCAGGCAAAACGCTTAAGCAGATTGCTGATGAGATGAACCTACCACTGATGGACGCAGCAAAAGCGCTTCAACCAGCCGGTGCGGTTTACCACTGCATGGATGAGAACGACGTAAAGCGCGTATTGAAATACAAGCTGACCATGGTTGGTTCTGATGGTTTACCCAATGACCCGCATCCACATCCAAGATTGTGGGGCACCTTCCCGAAAGTCTTAGGTCATTACTGCCGAGATGAAAAACTGTTTGCGCTACCAGAAGCGATTCACAAAATGACCGGAATGTCTGCGAAGCGCTATAACCTCGCGGGAAGAGGTGAGATTCGCCAAGACGCATTTGCCGATTTAGTTTTATTTGACCCAAAGAATATTAAAGACACAGCAACATTTGAAAATCCTATGTCAGTTGCTGAGGGAATCGAAAGTGTATTTGTAAATGGTGAGTTAACTTACCAAAAAGGAAAAGTGAAAAATAATCGTTCAGGCGTTTTTATTTACCGTAATTAGAATTTAATTATTTTATTAGATATACAGTAATAAGAAAACGACGAATTAATTTAAATATATTGGAACAGAACCAATATTATCTATAAAGAAGTGGAGTTAAAAAATGACTATTAAACGTTACGGTGTTGAAGGCGGTACAGGTACAGGCGGACAACATTTACCATTTGCACGCGCAACTGAAGCGGGTGGTTTCCTATACGTTTCTGGCCAGACACCGATGACAGATGGTGAAGTGGTAGAGGGTGGCATTGTTGACCAGTCTCGCCTAGCGATCCAAAACTGTGTCGATATCATGACTGAAGCGGGCTACGGCCTAGAAGACGTAATGCACGTAAAGGTTGTGCTAACGGATTCTCGTTACTTCCAATCTTTTAATAAGGTATTCAAAGAGTTCTTCGGTGCTAACCCACCGGCTCGTATCTGCATGGTTTGCGACCTAGTTGTAGACGTGAAGGTTGAAGTAGATGTGACTTGCTACCGCGCGGATCGCGTTTAGTAATAACCTAATCACAATTACCTACTTAGAGAGTATTAGGGGTTAGTCATCCCTGTTATTATCCTTTAATACTCTCACCCTACATTTATAAAAATTACTTTAATTAAAATAGATAAAATCAATAAAGTAATTATATGAAATATAAAAATGAATGAATCATAAATAAAGTTCAAGAATGAACTCAATATTTCACTGAGAGGTGTCAAATGAACAGCACACTTTTTCTTACAGGCTTCGGCGTGTACGTATGTTTTTTAATTTGGTTAGGCTGGTTTGTCTCGCGTAATCAAAAATCTGGCGAAGATTTCTTATTAGGTGGCCGTGGCCTGCCATTATTCTTAGTACTTGGTACAACAGTTGCGACTATGGTCGGCACGGGTTCAAGTATGGGCGCGGTTGGCTTTGGCTACGCAAATGGTTGGGCGGGTGCTCTGTACGGAATAGGCGGTGCTGTCGGCATCCTATTGCTTGCACTTTGGTTTGCTCCGGTTCGTAAACTGAACTTCATGACCATGAGTGAAGAGCTGGCTTATTACGTTGGCGCTAACCGAATCGTAAAAAACGTGGTTGGCCTACTTATCTTTATCGCGTCAATCGGTTGGTTAGGTGCGCACATTCTAGGTGGCGGCATGTACCTAGCGTGGATTGCAGACATCGACCTTAACCTTGCGAAAATTATTATTGCTGCAGCTTTCACTATCTACGTTGTTATCGGTGGTTACACAGCAGTTGTATGGACCGATACGATTCAAGCAATCATCCTTTTTGCTGGCTTCATCCTAATGGCGGTAATGTCTGTTGATCACATTGGTGGCATGGATAACCTTTACGCTGCGATGGACCCTGCTGCTACAAGCTTTTTAGCAATCGATAAACTGGGCATTCTGCCTGCTGTTTCTCTGGCTGTGGTTATCGGTGTGGGCGTACTTGCAACACCTTCATTCCGTCAGCGTATCTACTCTGGTAAAGATGTTTCAACTATCCGTCGCTCATTTGTCGCTTCTGGTGTGTTGTACCTTTTCTTCTCTATTATTCCAGCAATCATAGGTATGGCGGCACACGCAATCGACCCATCATTGGATAACCCGAACTACTCGTTCCCATACGTAGCTGCAACGGTTCTTCCAGTTGGCGTAGGCATGATTGTTCTTATCGCAGGTCTATCTGCAACCATGTCGAGTGCAAGCTCAGATGCGATTGCCGGTGTATCTATCCTACTGCGTGACGTGTACGTGATGTTCACAGGCCGCGTACCAAACAAAGAATCAATGTTGAACTACTCTCGTCTAGCTTTGGTTGTGGTGATTGGCTTCGCACTACTGTTCGCACTGACGTCAAACGACATCATTGGCTACATCACTAAGATGATTTCAACGGTTATGTCGGGCATGTTTGTGTGCGGTATGTTGGGTAAATTCTGGAAACGCTACAACTGGCAAGGTGCGCTTGCAACACTAGCGGGTGCTTCTGTAGCTTCATTCGTAGTAATGTTAAACGCTGACTACACAGCCTTCTGGGGCAACCCAGTTATCCCATCATGTCTGTTTGCTCTAACGGCAGGTGTGGTTGTGAGCCTAGTGACTCCGGCTAACCAAGTAACACCTGAAATGGCAAAAGCGATTCTTGATGACGAGCGTGCTCTGATGGAGATGGAAATGTCTGAGACTGGCGTACTTGAAGAAGAAGCGGCACCTCAACGTCCTGCAAATCAAACAAGCTAAACCTAGTCTCCACAACTGGTTTGCTTAATTCAGGCCCTGCTTAGTGGCAGGGCCTTCTCCCACATATATCTCTCTATTTTAGGATCGGCTATGCCTGCATCTTCTCATTTCAATATTGCTTTCTTTGGCGAATGTATGGTCGAAATCAGCGGCTCTCCATTAACCAAAAAGTTTGGCGGTGACACACTTAATACCGCACTTTACCTTTCTCGCTTAACTCAACATCAAAACCTCTCTGTGCACTATGCGACAGGGCTTGGCAGTGATGAGCTGTCTCAAAATATGATTGATAGCTGGCAACTAGAAGGCATTCAAACCAATTTCGTCGAACGCATTGCGAACAAGCTTCCTGGACTCTACATGGTTGAAACCGACGAGACAGGCGAGCGACACTTTCATTACTGGCGCAACGACGCGGCAGTCAAATCTTACTTTCAAGCTAGTGATCTGAATAAGCTTGAAATCGCCCTGACCGAGAAACAAGTCGATGCGGTTTACATCAGCGGTATCAGTATCGCGATTTTAGATGACGCCTATCGTGAGCGCTTATTCAAAGCTATTAGCGTGTTCTCAAATCAAGGCGGCAAGCTGATTTTTGATAACAACTATCGCCCGCAACTTTGGACGACTGAACAAGCTCAGCATTGGTACGCCAAGTTACTACCATTGGTCGACATTGCACTGATTACCGAAGACGACGACCTGCTGGTTTGGGGCAATGGCGAGAGCGTTCAACAACGCTGCCTTCGCTTAGGCTGCCAAGAGATCGTCATCAAACGTGGCTGTGAGCCATGCAAGATTGTTCAAGTTGAACAAGGCGATGTTGTTGAGAGTTATGTATCCGCGACTCGTGTTTCTAACGTGGTCGACACCTGCGCTGCGGGCGATTCATTCGCTGCGGGTTATTTAGCTGCGCGTCTTACTGGCGAGAGCGCCACCGACGCAGCCGAATTTGGCCACCAACTGGCTTCCATCGTTATTCAATACTCTGGCGCAATAATCCCTATGAGCGCTATGAGCCAACTGATTAAAAAGTAAAATAAAAAGCGGAATTATTATGTCTCAAGAAATGATCAACAAACTTAAGCAATTCAAAGTTATCCCTGTTATCCAAATCAACAAGGTTGAACAAGCAATTCCACTGGCAAAAGTGTTGGTAGAAAACGGCCTGCCAGTTGCTGAAGTAACATTTCGTACTGAAGCGGCAGCTGACGCGATTCGTGCGATGCGCGATGCGTACCCAGAGATGTGTATCGGTGCAGGTACAGTACTCACACCTGCGCAGATCGACCTTGCGAAAGAGTCGGGTAGCGAATTCATCGTAGCACCGGGCTTGAATCCCAACACAGTAAAACGTTGCCAAGAGATCGGTATGCCAATCGTTCCTGGCGTAAACAACCCAAGCCAAGTAGAGCAAGCGTTGGAGCTAGGTCTTAACTTTTTGAAGTTCTTCCCAGCAGAAGCGTCTGGTGGCATCAACATGGTGAAGTCTCTGCTAGCGCCATACGTTGATGTGTCTTTGATGCCAACAGGCGGTATCGGTAAACACAACGTCAATGACTACCTAGCCGTCGATCGCGTGGTGTGCTGCGGTGGTACTTGGATGGTGTCGCCAAAAATGATCGAGAACGAGCAATGGGATGAGATTGCGGTATTGGTTCGTGAAGCGGTCGCTCTTGTCAATGAGCAATAAGTTTTTGACCTCATTCGTTTTTTAACAGGCGATAAGCTTTGAACTAGCAACAATTTTTGAACTAGTTATAGCAAGCTTTCGAATTAGAGATAACGAGCAACAGCAGTGGCTGATGGTTCTGTTTTGTGAATCGCCTCCGATAAACAAAACAGAACCATATTTATATAGGAAAACTAATAATGAAAAAACTATATTATCCCTATTGATTTCAGGTTCAGTAGTGTCCCCAATGGCGTTAGCAATGGCTCCAAATACCGATCTAAATTTAATGCCGTACCCGCAAACAGTCGAGCTGAAAGCTGGACAGGTTAAGGTCGACGGTAACTTCAAGGTTTACATCAAAGGCTTTAACTCTGACCGTGTTGAATACACGGCGAAACGTTTTATTGATCGCCTTGAGCGTCAGACGGGTGTACCGATTCTAAATTGGCAGGTGGATAGTGCAGACCAAGCGAACCTGATCATTGATATCGACGTGGCGCCAAAGTCTGAAGTACAGAACATCGACTCTGTAGAGTCCTACAAAATTACCACTCAGGGTGAACAAATCGCGCTGAGTTCTCCAAGCCCATACGGCACTATTCACGGCATCGAAACCCTTTTACAGCTCGTTAAAACCACGGCGACTGGCTACCATATCCCTGCCGTAACCATTGTCGATGAGCCTCGTTTCCGCTGGCGTGGTGTTTCTTACGATACTTCACGTCACTTCATTGAATTCGATGTGCTGATTCGTCAGTTAGATGCGATGGCGTCGGCGAAGATGAACGTGTTCCATTGGCATTTTTGGGACGACCAAGGCATTCGCATTCAAACCGAATCATGGCCGCGTTTGTGGTCTGAAACCGCTGATGGTAATTACTACACCAAAGACCAAGTTCGCTACTTAGTTGAATACGCGCGTAATCTTGGTATTCGTGTGATTCCAGAGGTGTCTCTTCCGGGTCACTCTTCTGCGGTTGCTCACGCTTACCCGCGTTTGATGTCGGGCGGTGAAGGGAAAAACTACGAGCAAGAAAGAGGGTGGGGCGTGTTTGAGCCGCTCATGGACCCACTGAACCCAGAAGTCTATGAGATGCTTGGTGATGTGTTTGATGAAGTGACCGAGCTGTTTCCTGATGAGTACTTCCACATTGGTGGCGATGAGCCGAATTATGCACAGTGGAAAAACAGCGAAAAGCATCAACAGTTCATTGAAGAGAACAATATCGATGGCGAGCGTGGTCTGCAGTCTTACCTCAATGTAAAAGTTGAGAAGATGCTCGAAGAGCGCGGTAAGAAGATGACGGGTTGGGATGAGATTTGGCATAAAGATCTGCCGACTTCGATCGTGATTCAAAGCTGGCAAGGGCACGACAGCATTGGCCGTGCGGCGAAAGAGGGCTACCCAGGTATTCTTTCTACGGGTTATTACCTAGATCAACCTCAGCCGACGAGCTACCACTATCGCAATGACCCAATGCCAAGTGGCATTACTGTTGACGATAAGCTGCACAGTGGCGAAAAGTTCGTCACGTATCAATGGGAGAAGCCACGTTCAAAAGGCGGCCCACGTAAGGGAACACTGACTATCATTGAAGCGAAAGACGGGACTTTCCGCGCATTCAGTGATTACAACGGCAAGTCTCGCGAAGAGATCTTCATCCTTGATTATGTGCCAGGTAAAACCTTTGTCGGCCACTTCGATAACTTCATGTCGTATACCGAATTCAACCTGAACTTGAATCCAAATGGGTTTGCGGAAGGCAGCTATCAGTTAATTGGTAACGTGCGCTGGCCAACCACAGGCGAAGTGATTGCGAGCAGCGATGTAGAAGGCAGCGTGATCCCTGAGCCAAACGGAGGCTACCCCGCGGAGCTAACCGACAAAGAAAAAGAGCTGATTTTAGGCGGCGAGATCACCATGTGGCTAGAAAACAAAGACAGCCTCACGGTCGAAAACTACCTATGGCCTCGCAGTTATGCAATTGCAGAACGTTTCTGGTCGGATGCAGAACTGACAGACGAACGCAGTATGTATAAGCGCATGAAAGCAATGGATACATGGTCGGAAGTGTCGGTTGGGTTACGTCACCACGCCGATGCTGATATGTTGTTGAAGCGCATTGCCAAAGACCAAGATATTCACGACCTGCGCGTGCTAGCGAAATACACCGAGCCGGCTCAATACTATGCTCGCAACTGGGAAAAGTGGAACTCCACTGAACCTAAGGGCACCTTGTACAGCCAATACGAGCGCCTAAATCGCTTCGTGGATGCTTTGCCAGTAGAAAGCTACGCGGTGTATGAGATGCAAGACTTGGTCAATGAAGTGGCGACAGGCAATCAGCAGGCGCTAGAGCAACTTGCAGAGCATTATCAGCAAGCAAAATCAGCTGCACTAGCGGCGGAAACTGTCTTCGCTGGTAACGTGTCTTCGGTAGAGACTGTGGTGGTTGCAGAGAAAACCGTTGAAGTTGCAGATTTAGCATTAACTTTGATTGCTAAAGCGCAAGCTGGCGAGAAGGTAAGAGAAGCTGACGTGAATGCCTACCAAGCGATACTGTCTGATTCAGCGAAAATCTACGATGAATCGATCATCGCGATTGTGCGCCCAACAGAACTGTTGTTGAAGCAGTTAGCTGAGTAAGTCGTTAACGGATTAGTGAATAAGTCACACGCCAATAAGTGAATCAAAATCGCCCTCTGTGGGCGGTTTTTTAGTTCTAGCGCTTCAATAGAATGTGGAGTTCAAGGTCTGTGTAAGTAACTACTCACTATCGCTATTGTTTAGTGTTAACGTAAATGTCATGCCTTGGTCTGAATTGTTCTTCGCTATTAATGTGCCTTGCATATCGCGCACGTTGTTCGCTGTGATAGCCAACCCGAGCCCCAAGCCTTCGCCCATCTTTTTGTTGGTATGAAACGGTTCGAAAATGGTTTCGAGTTGATCTTCAGACACACCACAACCGTTATCTTGAACCTTGATGATCACGCGTTGTTGATCGGTATGTGCACTGATAACAATGGTCGCGGGTGTTTGATTCTGAGTAGCATCGATGGCGTTTCTAAGCAGGTTACCAAGCACTTGGCGAAGTCGTGCTTCTTCTCCCATTACCATCGAAATATTGGAAGCGATACGCACACGAATATCGACGCTGTCTAGCTCGGTTTGATGAATACGCAGGGTTTCTTGCAGTGCGTCTGTTAGGGAAACAGGATAAGGTTTCTCAAGCCTTTGAAAGGCGAATGACTTCAGCTGGCTAGTCATGTTAGCCATTCGGTCGATTAGGCTCATCACCAGATCCATGTTCGCTTTCAGCATCTTAGTCTCGCCTCTTTCCATCAGCAACTGGTTACTCGAAAGTAGGGTTTTTAGGCCAGTAAGCGGCTGATTGAGTTCATGAGTAATCGCACTCGACATCCGCCCTAGTGCAGCCAGTTTGCTAGATTCGACAAGTTCTTGCTGCGCATCTTTTAGATCTTGAGTTCGCTCTTCGACCCGCAGTTGTAGCGTTTTATTGGCGTTTTGCACCGCAATTTCGGCTTTCTTACGTTTGCTGATATCGATTACGGTACACAGGTAGTAAGTCGTCGCATGCCAAGGAAAGGCGCTAATAGAGAATAAAACAGGGAAGTAGCTGCCATCGCTGCGTCTTGCCATGGTTTCGACGCTAGTTATCTCGGCCAGCTCTTGATGCTGCTCTAAGTTTTTGAGCAGTTGCAAGGTGGTTGAATTCGGGTTACCTGCCTCAAATAACTGCCACGCCTTGATGTTATTGATCATTGAATCAGATAGTGAAAAGTAGTTCTTCGCCATCAGGTTGATATCGTGAATGCGTCCGTGTTTATCGATCAGTATTAACCCAACATGGGTTTTATTGATCATCCCAGACAGTCGTTTCTCAGACTCTTCGATAAGCTTTTGGATTCTCAGATTGCTGAGCTTTTTCTGGCGTCTTTGGTAAAGAATAACCAACAGTAACAGAATGAAAAGACAGCCAACCGCCACACTCCAGCTGATCCAGTTCGTGGTCTGGTTGAGGCTGGTTAATGGCGTTAGGTAGGTTAAACGCCAATTCAGATCGTCTAACTTGATGGACTGAATTAGGTAATCTTTATCTTGCAATCGCCACACGCGAATATGGGTTTGGTCATACAGCTCACGTTTTGTCGCTGTGGGCTGAGAATTGAAGGTGTCATTGAACCAATCGGCACTCAACCTGTTGTCACTGGAGAGAAAGAACTGATCGCGAGGGTTCTGAAACAGTATCGCCTCACCATCGGCAAACCATTGATCGGTTAACAATGACAAATCGATTTGCACCGCGACAATGCCAACCACATCAGAGGCTCGATATACGGGTGCCGCTATGAAGTAATCGGGTGTCACGCCTTTGTTTTTTGTCACCACTGAAATCGCACCACCTTGTTGGTGGATCTTCGAAACAATTGTACTGGCGTTCTTATTGCTCAGTTTGCTTCTTTCAACACTCGATACCAACAAGTCCCCTTCGCCAGAAAGCAGATACCAGCCCTTGGTGTTGGCGGCTTTATCCAATTGAATCAGCTGCTTCTTAATGCGTTTTTCTAGGCGGGCTTCACCATCAATGAAGCGCACACTGGTTTCATCATTGGTTACTAGGTAGGGCAGATAATAGAAACGCTTAAGGGTTCGCCTTGCTTCGGCAATGTAGCCAAGGAAGCGCTGTTCGGCATAGCGTTGGGCTTGTTCAAGCTTCCACTGGCTGATGCCATTCTTGGTGGTGACCTGCACCAAACCAATCAATAAACAGGTACACAGGAATAACCAATATCGATTGTTATTCATCATTTCTGATCAAATCCCTTTAAAATTAGTGGCTTGCCTCTTTGAGCTAGTGGTTTGACAAGGTTTTATGTTTGCTTTTTAAGCGAATGGAGAGTGAGACAAATCGAAGCTAACAAACATTATTAAACTGTTAAAGGAGTGTTATTCAAAGTGGGAGCTAGCTCCTTTTCGTCTGAGGTTTTTTTACATACCGTGGACGATATTAATCAGATGTAGAGTGGCGGAACCAAACTATGCAGCGTATTGCTTTAATTGAAGATGACGCGATTGTGCGTCAAGCAACCAGCCAATGGTTGCAGCTGGCGGGCTTCGATGTCACCGCATTTGAAGTAGGACAAGATGCGTTAAACGCCGTAGAGCAGGGTGATTTTCAAACCATTATCACCGATGTTCGTTTACCTGATATTGATGGTGTTGATCTGCTAGGGCGTTTCAAAGGTCTTGTGCCAGATGTGCCTGTTATTTTGATTACTGGGCATGGTGATGTCGATATGGCGGTGAAAGCCTTACAGCAAGGTGCCTATGACTTCATTGAGAAGCCATTCGACCCAGAGCGTCTGTCTCAAACGGTATCGGAAGCGGTAGATAAACATCAAAGTGGCCAAGACAGAAACAGTCGTCAGAACTATCTGGATAACCTTAAGGGCATTGAACAGGTGCTGATCGGTCGCAGTAAAGTGATGTGTGAACTGCGCGAGCAAATCCAGAAAGTCGCTTCCATAGACACCAACGTGATCATCTATGGTGAAACGGGTTGTGGTAAAGAGCTGGTCGCCTCTTGCTTACATGAATTCAGCCAACGTAAAACCCATCCGTTTGTTCCGCTCAACTGTGGCGCAATCCCAGAAAATCTCTTTGAAAGCGAGCTGTTTGGACACGAAGCCGGAGCGTTTACTGGTGCGGCCAAACGACGCATTGGTAAGCTGGAATTTGCCGACAAAGGCACAGTGTTCCTTGATGAAATAGAGAGTATGCCGCTGTCGATGCAGGTAAAAGTGCTGCGCACCTTGCAAGATAATGTCGTCGAACGCGTGGGGGGGAATCAGCAACAACATGTTGATCTACGAGTGGTCTCTGCCTCGAAAAGCGATCTACTGAATCACCCCGACTTTCGCCAAGATCTATTCTATCGTTTGAATGTTGCCCAGCTGCATTTGCCTCCACTCAGTGAGCGTGAAGAAGATGCCTTACTTTTGTTTGAACACTTCACCCAAGAAGCCAATTCCGAAACACGTATAGCCAGTGAGGCTGATCGCTATGCACTGCTCTCGTATGCGTGGCCGGGCAATGTGCGTGAACTGCGTAATGTTGCGATTCGTTTTGCATTGGATGAAAGCTTGACCGTTGGGGATATTTTGGCGTGTCGTCCCAATTCTGTCACAGAGTCCACAACGGCGGGCATCCCTTTGGCGGTTCAAGTACAGAGCTTTGAAAGGAAAGTGATTCATGATGCCTTAGTTCGTTATAAAGGGCGTATCAATGACGTGATGCAAGATTTGGATTTACCTCGTCGAACATTGAACCAAAAGATGGTGCGTTATGGGTTAAATCGAAGTGACTATGTTGACCCTTAGAGAGCGGCTTCATCGCAGTGCTTGTTGATTTTTAATGAGCAATAAATGGCTCATTGCATATTTATCAATTTACATACATTGATCACACAACTGCAACATGGTGTGACTTGCTTCCCGATCTACAGGTGTTAATTCCGGTAGCCGATAAGCCAAAAATGGCTTACTTAATAACAGGGGAATAAGCAAAAAACGGCTTATTTTGAATAGGTTTTAAAATAAAAGTAAATTAAAACAAATAGTTAAAAACTGGCATTACGCTTGCTATCTATTGTTGTTAACAAAAATATAACGTGAATAACCCTACATGGAGAGTAACAATGAAATACAACAAGCTGGTTAAAACTTTAGCGCTAGCAATGGCTTCTCTTGGCCTTATCAGTAATGCGTCAGCTGAAGAAGATCGCAGCTATATTTTAGCGACGGCTTCAACGGGTGGTACCTATTATCCAGTGGGTGTGGCCTTAGCGACATTGAGTAAAGTTAAGCTTGCGCCTAAGCAGCATTTTTCTTTAGCGGCTATCAGCTCTGCGGGCTCGGGTGAGAACGTAAAGTTGTTGAACGAGAACGAAGCTCAGTTCGCAATTCTACAAGGTTTGTATGGTGCTTGGGCTTGGCAGGGTTTGGGGCCATATGAGAAATCTGGCAGACAAACTCAACTGCGTTCAGTTTCCATGTTATGGCAAAATGTAGAACACTTTATTGTGCGTTCAGATCTAGCAAAAACAGGTACGGTAAGCGATCTAGAGAACCTAAACGGTAAGAAATTCTCTATCGGTAAGAAGAACTCAGGCACTGAGAATTCAGGACGCCAGATCATGCAGGGCCTATCGGTTAACCCAGAACAATTTAAACTCGCCTTTATGGGTTACGGTGGCAGTGCTAGTGCACTACAAAACGGCACGATTGATGGCATGAATACGCCTGCTGGTGTGCCTGTTGGTGCGGTAACACAAGCCTTTGCTGCCTTGGGTGAAGATATTCAAATCCTGTCGTTTACCGATGCGCAGATCAAACAAGCGAATGGCGATTACAATATCTGGACCAAGTACGAGATCCCAGCAAACACTTATCCAGGTGTCGACAAACCAATTACTACGATTGCCCAACCTAACTTCCTAGCAGTTCGCGAAGACATTTCTGAAGACGATGTGTATCAACTGACCAAAGCTATCTATGAAAACCTACCTTTCCTACAAGGTATCCATAAAGCAACCAAAGCAATGGCACTTGAGAAAGGGATCGCAGGTCTGCCTGTTCCTCTTCACCCAGGCGCTGCACGTTATTATCGAGAGATGGGCATCGAGATCCCTTCTGAGTTGATCGTTAACTAGCTTATCTTTTGTCAGGTAACTATTGGTTCGTGAGCTAATGATTTGTCGCGAACTAGCTGTTTGTCATCAACTAACCCCTTCGTGACTTAATTGCTTGGTGCACGTTCGCTCAAGAATGTGTTCGTGCACCTCCTCACTTTATGGATTTTCTCTTCGTGTTTGCTGCGGAGAGCAGGAGTTTTCTATGAGCGATTCGCTGCAGCAGGAACTGAAAAAATTTGAACTGCCGACCCGAACGGATTTTCCGTGGGTGGGCAAAGCAATAACGACAATGGGAGTGCTCCTCTCGTTGTTACACATTTGGTTTAACACCTTATCTACCTTGCCTGAGCTTTGGATCTCGGCGACCCACTTCGCTGGCTTTGCGATCATTTGTGCACTCTGGTATCCCGCTCATATCTCGCTGAAAAATAGCAAGATAGCGCTGGCTGTCGACATCGGAATTGCCTTGGCGGCTCTGGCTTGTCTTATCTATATCCCCTTCGCAGAAGACGCCCTTTATGACCGAGGCGTAAAATTTATCGCCAGTGATTGGTTTTTCTCTATCTTGGCGATTGCCATCGTCATCGAGCTGATTAGACGCACTATGGGCTGGTTCATTCCAGTGCTTATCTTAGTGTGTTTAAGCTATGTAGTGCTTTGGGGACAATGGACCAGCGGTATTTTTCATTTTCCGGGTTTAAGCCTTGAGACGTTACTTTATCGAAGCTTTTATTCATCAGAAGGGATGTTTGGTTCGATCTCAAGAATCAGTTGGACCTTCGTGTTCATGTTCATCTTATTTGGCGCATTTTTAGTTCGATCTGGTGTCGGCGACTACATTATTGATGTATCTCGTGCCGCGGCGGGCAAAGTGATTGGTGGCCCTGGTTTCATTGCCGTTATTGGCTCCGGCTTGATGGGCTCAGTCTCCGGGTCGAGCGTAGCAAACACAGTATCGACGGGCGTGATCAGTATTCCCTTGATGCAAAAGGCAGGTTTCCCTTCGCGCTTCGCGGCAGGTGTTGAAGCGGCTGCATCTACTGGCGGGCAGCTGATGCCACCTGTGATGGGTGCGGGCGCGTTCATCATGGCCTCTTACACGCAAATTCCTTATGTCGATATTATTGCGGTTTCCTTCGTTCCTGCGCTTATCTACTTTTTGTCTGTGGCATTCTTCGTGCGCATCGAAGCAAAACGCAGTGGTGTGCAAAAGGTGACTTCTGGCTGTGAGCCTCTATTGAAAGTATTGCTGTCGGGTTGGCACAACCTGATCCCATTAGCGGTGTTAGTGACTCTGTTGGTGAAGGGCTTTACGCCGACTTACGCTGCGGGCATCTCGATTCTGTCTGTCGTGGTGGCTTCATGGTTCTCTAAAAATCACAAAATGGGTCCAAAGGCGATCATCGAAGCGCTTTCTCAAGGCGCAAAAAACATGGCGACCACGGCTGTGTTGCTAGTGGGCATTGGTCTGGTGATCAACGTGATCAGCACGACTGGTATTGGTAACACCTTCTCGTTGATGATCAATAGCTGGGCGAACGGCGATTTGTTGGTGATGATCGCCTTAATTGCACTGGCGTCTTTGATTCTGGGCATGGGGTTACCAGTAACCGCGGCTTATATCGTGTTGGGTACTCTGTCTGCACCAGCTTTGTATAAACTGATTGCTGAAAGTCAGTTGCTCGACCTGTTGGTTTCGGGACAGTTACCGGAACAGGCGAAAGCTATCTTCATGTTGGCTGCGCCAGATAAGCTTGATTTGCTGAACGCGCCAATGGCACTTGAAACAGCCAAAGAGATGATTGCGTTAGTCCCTGCTGATTTTGTGGAAACTCTGCTTGAACAGAGCCTTGGCTTAGAAGCGATCAGCCTTGCACTGCTTTCTGCCCACTTGATCATTTTCTGGCTATCGCAAGACAGCAACGTGACTCCGCCTGTTTGTTTAACTGCATTTGCGGCTGCAACCATTGCTAAAACACCCCCGATGAGAACGGGATTAATGGCATGGAAGATAGCCAAAGGCTTGTATTTAGTACCATTGTTGATTGCCTACACTAACTTGGTAAGTTGGGATGTGACCTCCGTGTTAGTCACGGGTGGCTTTGCTGTTATTGGTACTTACGCGTTTATCGCGGCGATTGAAGGTTATCTAGAGAGCGAAGTTAATATTATTACTCGAGTAGCGTTGGTTGCGGTAGGTATAGCTCTAGTATGGCCTGATGTTTCAGTCGTGATCCGTTTGGTATGTGTTGCCATTTTTGTTGGCATCTTTATCTACAGCGGTCGTAAATACGATGCTAATCAAGTGAAAATGGAATCAGAAAGTGAGGAAAAAAAGTTACCTCAAACCGGGTCTAACACTGTCGCGTCTTCCCTATAATTAAAAGGATTGAATGTAGGAATATTATGAACTCAATATACGACTATATTATCGTTGGTGGCGGCATTGTTGGCGTGTCGACGGCTTGGCAATTACAGCAAGCTCACCCTGATAAAAGTATCCTTTTAGTCGAGAAGGAACGTGGTTTCGCGCAGCACCAAACTGGCCATAATAGCGGGGTGATTCACGCTGGCGTTTACTATGCTCCGGGCAGTTTAAAGGCGGATTTTTGTAAGCGTGGCGTAGAGCGCACCATCGCCTTTTGTAGCCAACACGATATCCCTGTCGAAAACTGTGGCAAGCTGTTGGTTGCGACCAATGAGCAGGAAGTGGAGCGCATGAACGCGCTCTATCAACGTTGTCATGATAACGACATTGATGTCGATCTCTTAGATCAAGCACAGCTGAAACTTGCAGAGCCGAACATCACGGGCTTGGGCGCGATTTATGTCAAAACCACCAGTATCGTCGACTACAAAAAAGTGACCGAAGTGATGGCTCAAGAGTTTGTTGAAGCTGGTGGTAAGCTCAGTCTAGGCACGGAAGTGATTATGGCGGAAGAGCAAGAAGATGAGGTGCAGTTAACGTGCAAAGTCGATGGTCAGACTCTTCAACTGAACAGTCGATTCTTGATCACGTGTTCTGGCTTGATGGCCGATAGAATGACCAAGATGTTAGACATCGAAACCGACTTCCAAATCGTGCCTTATCGCGGTGAGTATTATCAGTTGGACGCCAAACACAACCAAGTGGTGAATCACCTTATCTATCCGATCCCTGACCCAGAACTGCCTTTCTTGGGCGTGCATTTAACACGCATGATTGATGGCTCTGTAACAGTAGGGCCAAATGCAGTTCAAGGCTGGAAGCGAGAAGGTTATGGCAAGTTTAACTTTAGTTTCAAGGACACTTGGCAGATGCTGAGCTTTGCGGGCTTTTGGAAAGTGACAGCGGATAATCTAAAGACCGGTTTGGTCGAGTTTAAGAATTCGTGGTGGAAGCCGGGTTATCTAAAGCTAGTGAACAAATATTGCCCGAGTATTACGGTGTCAGATTTCAAACCTTATCCAGCAGGCATTCGTGCTCAAGCGGTCCTCAAAGATGGCACCTTGGTTCATGATTTTCTGTTTGCCGAAAGCCCAAGAAGCTTGCATGTGTGCAATGCGCCATCGCCAGCTGCGACATCAGCAATGCCGATTGGTGAGTACATTTGTACTAAGGTGATGAAAAAGACGGCTTGATGATAACGGAAGATCATTGATCGAATATTTCTCCTAAGATAATAAAAAATCCGCGCGCTCAATTCTATTTAGGATCGAACTCGCGGATTTTTAGTTTTTGCCGTGTTTGCTCGGATTAATTGTTAGTAAATAACCAACCTTACAGCCAATCCGGCACGAAATTAGCGACGATGGTGACATCGTTAAAGTTACGGTAGCCGCGCACCATGATGTTGAATTCCCCCGCAGGCATGTCTAATACACACTGTTCGTTGCTGCTGTTCTGGTATGGACGGCAATCGTAGCTCGCTTTCGATACGTTGCCGTTGTGTTTCACGTAAAGGTCGGCATCGCCACTTCGAGGGCCGGTTAACGTTACTGTTAACTGACCTGCACTTTGAGTCGTAAATGTGAAGAACTGCTCTTCACCATATCCTGCAGTAAGTCCTTCAACAGGCACGTCATTTTGCAGCTCTTTAGGGCCTGCAACGGGCGAATCAAGGCTTGTTTCGACAAGGTAAGCAATGGCCAGTTTGGCGAACTTGGTCGCGTGTGTCGCCGTTGGATCGGAATTCTCAAGCGTGTCGTGCTGGGTATGAATACTTGGGTTGTAGTCGTTGAACATGCTCTCGAATGGCATGGCGGCTGGGTAGCCAACATTGTGCCAAGAGGCGTGGTCAGAACAGGCATAGCCACAATCATCGAAACCGTAACTGATCTCACTAGCGTAAGTGTCGATCAGCTCGCTCAAGTAGGCGGTTAAGTTACTGTCGGTATAGTCTGTGATGAAGGTAATATCGTGCGCTGAACCGTTGTAGTTGGTCATGTCTAATTGCAGTACCGATACAACGTTTGCTTGCTCATCTCTTAAAGCGTTGGCGACATCTTGTGAGCCGCGTAGCCCTACTTCTTCTGCAGCATAGCCATAGAACTTAATGGTTTTGTCTGGCTGAATACCGCTCGCTATCATCAGGCGAAGCGACTCTGTTACCGTTGCAATGCCAGACGCATCATCATCGGCTCCCGGAGAGATGGTGCCTTCGCTTGTCCAAGATCCAACGGTCGAATCAAGGTGTCCACCAACAACGACGATCTCTTCCGGATATTTAGCGCCAAGCAGTGTCACTTCAACGGATTTTTGTGGATATTCGGCATGCGTGATCTGGCGTGCAGATGCGTACGGTACATCTTTAATCTCGGTTTCCCAACGCTCTAAAAGCCAATCTGAAGAAGCGACACCAGTAGAAGTAGTATAAAAACGGTTGGTGAAGTTGGTTAGATTTTCAATGGTCGTGACCATGTTGTTCGGCTCGACCTGAGAGAGTAGATCGTTCACTGTGTCTTGATGGCTGATAACTGGCTTTTCGAAGCTGCTCATTGTCAATGGCATCGCTGCGGCTTTGAGTGCGCTTGCTTTGTCTTCGTGCACCATGTAGCCGCCACAACGGTGAGTTTCTTCGTGCATGTGGCTGGATAGTTTCGCCAGCTCTTTCTGGTTGATTTTCGCGACGATGGAATGCTTGTTTCCGGTCACGCTTGGATAAACCGTTGCGCCATGCTGAGCCATTATATGCTGTGCGTCAGCATCGGTGGTGATCCAAACCTCTTCGTTCGCTGGTGGTGTGATACCTAGGGATGCGTAAGCCGCAGTACTGTTGATTAGGGTTAACGATCCCCCGAGCACAGCTAAAGCTAGCATGCTTTTTTGAATAGCCATTTGTCGTCCTTTTTATGGTGAGTATTGTTATGTTGATGGGTTCGATTTTTGTGTAATGCGTAGGTTTTTCATGTATACGTTTCATTCGCTAAATAGCTCATTAGCCAAATAGCGAAAAGGGCTCCTATAAGGAGCCCTGCATCTACTTTCGATTATTGAGTTTTAATGAAACGGTAATGCTTGGTTTCTGAACAGATATCGCTTGAGGTACACACTTGGTACTCCACATCTACTGTTCCGTTATGACGGAACTTGTCGACGTATGAGTTGAAGTCTGTTGCACCAACATTCTTGCCATTGCGCTTAATCACGAAGTAGTCGTTGGTGTCGTAATCCCATGCCAGCTTAACGCGAGCTTTGCCGTTCGGGTTTTTGTTACCAAACTTCAGTTTTAGTGGGAAGCCTTCCGCTGAATCACCTTCAATCGTGATCGACTTGCTTGTCGATGTTGTAACGCCTGCATCGTCAGTCACGGTTAGCGTTACCACGTAGTCACCAGCTTCAGCGTAGGTATAACGAGTCACTTCACCTGTTTGCGTGTTGCCATCGCCTAGGTTCCATTGGTAAGAGACGATCTGGCCATCGCTGTCCGAACTTGTGCTACGCAGCTCTACTTCTTTGCCTACGACCGTGTGTTCGAAAGAAGAAACGGGCGGTACGTTAGCATTGCCTGATTCGTACGATGCTTTCAGATTTGCACCTGCGTAATCTGAGTAACCCAGAATGTTCACCGTGTAGCGACCAGCTGTTGGGTTTTCAATTACACATACTTCATCGGTTACGCTTTCACTCTTACAGATATTCTCTTGAGAGCTTGGCGCATAATCTAGACCAACATACATATCCGGATCACCAGTAGACACAGCAAGATCAATCGTTAGCTTGTCTTGGCCTTCTGGTACTTCGATATCGAAGTAAGTTTTTGAGCCTGTTTCACCAGCAACTGCGGCTTCAACACCGTTTTCAAGGCGTTGGTATTCCGGTTCTGGTGGAAGTGGTGGCTCTGCACATGGGGTAACACCCACAAGACCGAACGCAGAAACAACGTCATCGGCATTGTAGCCAAGGTCTGTTGCCGAGTTTTTCACGCCACAAGCACCCAGCCAGAAGTCACTGTTTTCTGACCAGTAGATTTGGTTGGATAGCACGAAAAGCTCGAACGCTTTTTTAGTATCCCAGCCTTGCGTGGTTGCAAGGTGGTAGAAGGCCTTGTTGAACACGCCCGAACTGTAGTGCACATTCAAGCCATCGTAGTACTCGGATGCATTATTGATTGAAGAACCATCTCGTGATGGATCGTCCATGTAACGTAGAGCTCCGTCGCCTTTAAAGATATTACGGCCGACCATCCAGTCGTTGGTGCCTTTCATATAGTATTCTGCGGCTTCACCTGCCATATCAGAGAAAGCTTCGTTCATACCACCGGATTGGTTTGCGTAAACCAAACCTGAGTTTTGCTCAGTGAAACCGTGGCTCACTTCGTGTGCTGACACATCTAGGCTAACAAGTGGATAGAAGAAGCTTTCACCATCGCCAAAGGTCATTGCCTTGCCATCCCAGAATGCGTTCTCGTAGTTATTTCCGTAGTGAACACGCATCATGAGTTTGAAAGAGAGTGGCGCAGTGTCGAACCAGTTCTTATACATGTCGAATACGATGTTACCGAAGTAGTGCGCATCGTTGAGTGGTGAGAATGCTCCGTTCACTTCTTTATGTTCGTTACGAGGACATTCGTAGCTGTAAGTAGTGTCGCCGTCTGTCGCACCATTTAGGTCAACGGTAACGACATTTTCAGACTCCATCACACACTCTGTGCCATTTTCTACCACATCAAGGTAGTGGTAGTCGGTGCCGTATTCGTACATGCCTGTTTTTTCGTTGCCACCGGGGCCTGTACCGATCTGTGCGTGAGCAATACCTTCCCAACGGTCGATAACTTCGCCGGTGTGCGCGTCTAGCATGGTGAATGGTCGAGTCGGCTGTTCGCTGCCTTCGACAAGATAAGAGACAACGTAGACTAGGCGTGTTTTATCTGCACCTTGTGCGCCAATGCCTTGTTTATCGGCTCCTTGCTTAGATGCGCCCTGATAAATAAACAGCTGATGTTGTATGTTGTCTAAAGATTTGCTGGTTAAGCCCTGAACTTTGAGATCTTTACTTGCGAGTTCAACCGCTTGAGCGCTGTTGATTGATGGCTTAACAAAAGATCGCTCTAAGGTCGTTGTTTTAAGGTAGCGACCTTGAACGGACTTAAGTGCGCCACCTTGGACACTTTGGGTGGCATTTAGGTAATGTCCCCATACCGGTGTTCCCCAGATGTTCTGCTGGATCTTAACTTTATAGATACCACGCTTTTTCAGGTTTACTTCTTTCACCATCTTGAAGCTAGAGGCGTTACTGACTCCTAACTGAGCGTTTAACCCAGAGAAGCTAGTAAAGTTGATCGGTTGATCGATTTGAACGGATTCACTTGCATGCACTGACAAAGACATAGCACTGGCTATAGCAACGGCAACTAAACGTTTTCTTATTTTCATTGTTGTTTTCTCTTTCCATGTAAAATCCAAGAAAACGTAACAAATTAATCACAGCGAATTTACATCATTCGATCTGATTAATTAGTAGCATGGCAATGATCTCTTTTATTCATGAAACTTATATTTCTCGTATTTACAGATAGTTATCATTTCTGTTTATTTTTGAACGCACCTATATGTTTATTTATAAAATCGTGACACTTTTATTAAGTGTTTATTTCTCTTGGAAATTAAGATTTTCGAGTAAATTGATCTGTGCCTCAATTAACGGATTCTGGGTTGATAGAAGGATCAACGATTTGAAAGTGTCACTTTAAACAGAAGGCCATTTAGCGAATTTAGGGGCAATTTTGATAAGAAATCGAAGACTTTTCGGCTTATTTTTCGAATTGTTAGTTAAAAGAGGGAAGGGGAATCGGGCACTTGTTTGGCACAGAGCACAAAATCTGCTGGATGAAAAAAGCCAGCGACGGGTCACTGGCTTAGATTAACTTAGTTTGTGCAGGCTACTGAATATAGGTAGGCAACTGCGACACTTAATTATGGTACGTGGCTAACGTCACTATAGCGAATTACTGCTTTTTACCGCCAACTTGAACATATTCAATACCAATAATACGGTTGATAACACCCAAAACAGAGGTCGTATCAGAATTTGTTGATGTAACGGTATCGACGGTTGCGCCTTCAGGAACCAATTCCATTGCACGATCTTGAGTGTTGCCCGGAACTTGGAAGCCTACAATGTTGAAGCTCTCAGCGTGCGCTGTGTAAACTTCTTCATTGTGGTTAATACCTGAACAACCTGCTAGAGAAACAATGCCTAAAACAACTAATAACTTTTTCATAAAAATACCTTAAGAATGATTGGAACCGAGATGGCAAGGCACAAAAGCAGTGTCGTGATTATCAAGATTCAATAAGTTCATGGGAGACAGCATCTCCCGACCGATGTTGAACATTATTCCAGAGGTGTTTTGTAGTTACTGTATGGGTTTGTCAGCTGAATCATTACACAGCTGAATGGTAATGGTGAATACCGCACCCTTTAAGGCTTGGCTCTGACCTACCTCCACGGTAGCGCCGTGTTGAGCACAGATCTTCTCGACGATAGACAGCCCTAAACCATGGCCGCTCTTGGCTTTGTTACGCGCTTTGTCGCCAACGTAAAAGGGTTCGAACAGGCGAGCTTGATGTTCTTGAGCCACACCATCACCGTCATCGTGTACCGCAATCTGTAGCTGATCTTGATGCACGGTCGCTGCAATCGACACTTGTGAGCGTGCGAATTTCATTGCGTTACGCACTAGGTTATCTAGTGCTCGGTTGAGTAGTGTTTCATCCGCCATTATTGAGCTAGGTTGCGCTGGTAGTGAAAGGTCGATGTTGAGTTGAGTGTCTTTACTCCAACGCGTCATTGCGTGGTCGAGAAAGTCTCGAATCTCTAATGGCTTTTTTAAGTTTTCTAGGTCAGTGCTATCGAGTTTGGCGTAATACAATAGTTCATCGACCATCTTTTCCATCTCTTCCGTGTCTTCGACAATACTCTCAATCGTGCTTTCTTGCTCTGCGTTTAGCTGGGTGTCTTTCAACATTTCAGCTTGCCACTGAATACGGAATATTGGCGTACGCAGTTCATGAGCGACAGCATTAGTGAGTGAGCGATTACTTTCTACCAAGCGATGAATTCGGTCGGCCATTAGGTTGAAGGATTTGTTCAGTGAACCAATCGCAATACCACTTGAAGTCTCGGCTCGTGTCGAGAGATCGCCCTCCGCAAAACGCAGAGTGGCAGCCTCAAGCTTTTTAACTCGGCGGAAGATAATAAATAGATGACATAACCCATATAAGATAAAGCTCGCTAAAAAGAACAACCAAATGAGGTCATCCTCCAACTCTATTTTTTGCCTAACGAACGCTTCACTGTTGGGGAGGTAGTGATAGGTATTGTCACTGCTTGCTAAGCGAAACCATAGGTCCCGTTCATCATCGTGAAAAACAAAGGTATTCGGATTCGTGCTGAAGAACTCTGAAACGGGGCTGGGTATTTCATCGTCTGGGCTGAATGTAACCAATTTATTTCGTGTGGTTTCTACAAACTGGTTTATCGCTTGATGAGCCGCTTCAAGGCCTTGATTTTTAGCGATGTTCTCGATCAATTGCTGGTGGGCAGCCGCTTCGTAATCTTCCAGTACGTATTCGTAGTCGGTATTGAGCTGATAGACGCTAATCTCGTAGGCGACAAGGCCGGCCATAAAGCAAACTAACAGCCCTATTAAGGACTCTAAAAAGATACGTCGCATAATCGCTCTCTTTTATTACGCTCGTATTGAGCGAGGTTAACGCCAGGCGGTCGAAACAAATAAGTAACCCTTCCCGCGAATGGTCTGAATTTTCTCTGCTGGTGTGTGGTCGTCGCCCAAAATCTTTCTTAGACGTACAACCTTGTTGTCAATCGTCCGGTCTATTCCGTCGTACTCAATCCCGCGCAATGTTTGCGTCAAGTAGTCACGAGATAACGGCGTGTCTGGGTTGCTTGCCAATAACCAAAGTAGGTCAAACTCGCTGTCAGTGAGTGATAAAACCGCACCTGAAAGTTCACACTTCTTATAAGTGTTTTTCAGAACGAGTTGATCGAACTGAAGGGTGTCTGAGTCATCGACTGAAGCGGTATTGGTGTCTTGGCGGCGTAATAGCGAACGAACTCTGGCCAGCAGAACTCTTGGTTTGATTGGCTTGGTGACATAGTCATCAGCCCCTGTCTCTAAACCAGCGACGTGGTCAAAGTCGTCATCGCTAGCAGTGAGCATCAAGATTTTACCTTTATAGTGCGTACGCGTCTGTCGGCAGATTGTAAGTCCATCAGTTACAGGAAGCATCAAATCCAGCAGTACGATGTCAGGTTGCTCCGTGAGGATGGTGTGTGCGGCATCACTGCCATCGTCCAACACCGTGACATCAAAATCTTGCGCGACGAAGTAGTCCTGCAACATTTTCTGAAGTTTCAAATCGTCTTCCACGATGATCATTTTAGGTTTTGTCATTCCATTATCAGCCTTGTCGTGCGTTTCACTTATTGAGATTAGGTGAGCGAGTCTTCGTCGTGATAAACCATTACGATTATACGCTATTGCATATAAGTTCAGATGCTTCGCCAAATACCTAAAGCGAATGATTAAACACTTTATAAGTTAGTTCAATGATGAATTGGCATTTATAGGAAAATAAAAAACATCGTTCAAATAGGCTCGACATTCTCATACATTTCCACGACAGATAAATTCAGCGCTAAACAATAGAATTTTCTCATCAAACATTTTGGGAATAACGGTATGAACGACTATAGAAATGCATTACTGGCGTTGCCTTTGATTCTGTTAGCGGGCTGTAATTCAAGCTCTAACTCAGGTAAAGCTGCCACCAAAGTGCAAGCAAAACCTCAAGCGGATTACGTATTTTCATCAGCGAAACTGGGTGAGTTGTATAAAGAGCGACAAGAGGTCCAAGAATCCATAAAACTTGATTACAACGGTGTGCAGTATGAAATCGTTCTGTTTGCGGAAGATATTAGTGATAAGCAAAAAGTGGTTAGGCTTGCGGATAGTTTAGGTCAGAGTGTGGATCTGTACCTCCCTGATGCAGGGGCTGACGATTGTGCGATTTACAGTGAGGGTAAGCTTTTTGATTCATTTGCTTGTGGTGTTGCTCAACGTTCAATCGGCAATGACACCACGTTAATTAACACGACGACGAATACTCATAAACCCGTCGAGCTTGAGTATCACAATGAACTGGTTCAATACGTGACTAGCCTTGGGTCTACCATTCTGAGTAACACTAAAAGTGGGAACAAGGTAACGATAACCACCTCGTTTGCTTTCAACGCTTTTTACCGTGATGTGCTCAACGAGACTGGCGCTGTTGATCGCATTACTTCCACTCTAGGCGCATCAACCTATTCTCAGCTTTTTGATATCGTGAAATTGTATCAAGGCAGTGAGATGACGTTGAAGTTTACCAACCATATTGGTGGCAGCGCTGACGATGATATCAATATGTACACCGGGCGCATGATCCACAGTAACAACATGACGACGATCGTAACGCCTACGGGGGCGGTGTTCTCTGGCGGCACGGATCTTTTCGCTGCGGGTAACCCACGAGTTTTGCAACGAGCAGATACCACTAAAGCCATTGAGCTTAATAAGCAGGTTGGTGTGCACAGTTGGGCTGAGGATGATAAAACAGCCAAAGACTTCCCATACACGAACGAAAGCCATCGCAAGCAAGCGACCTACTTTAAAAAGGTAATGGGAGACAAAGGAATCGACTTCTATATCTTCACGTTGGATTCTGCTCCGGCTTCTGGCGAACACTGGGTGACTAAGGCTGAGTCAGATAAATACGGTTTCATCACACGCATTGAGTAGCTTAGGCTTGCAATAACATTAGAAACGACTGAGAAGGTTGGTGATGACGCTGTTGTCGCCAACCTTTTTTGTTCATTTTTTGATTCGTTACCTGTGTTGATTGTGGATTTCCTTGTCTTAAATTTCAGTATGAAAATTCCTTGATACTTCCTTTCCACTCCCTCCCCAAAAAGTTTCTACAAGGACTCTCACTGATTGATTCTTGAACTTTCTAAGCAAAAACATTTGACCAATAACTATCACACCTCAAATCTTTAATTGTTTTCGTTAGTTCTCTAAATGATATTTAATTTATTGTTTTATAATGGTTTTTGTTGATTTGAATGCTGTATTGTTACGAGTTTGTTTTAAATAATCATTTGAACCCTAACTAAATTTCTGTCATTTTATATTTAACTGAACGTTCAATATAAACTAAAAGGACTAAGAAATGCCGAAGGTTGGGATGCCTGATATACGTAAACCACAGCTTGTTCAAGCCACCATGACGGTGATTGATCGAGTGGGTTTGCATGCCGCGAGTATTGCGTTGATCAGCAAAGAAGCGGGAGTCTCCACTGGCATTATTAATCACTATTTTGGTGGAAAGCATGGGCTGCTCGAAGAGACCATGCGTGAAATCCTTCGTCAACTTTCCAATACCATCACCACGTCACTAAAAGCACTTCCTGTTGATGCTCACCAACAGAGAATTAACGCGATCATCGATGGTAACTTCGAAGGTTACCAAGCTGAAAATAAGGTCGCGAAGGCGTGGTTGGCATTTTGGTCATATTCAATGCATGACGAGCAGCTGAAAAGACTGCAACGTGTGAATGAAAAACGTTTGATTTCACACTTACGTCTTGAGTTGAAAGGTATTTTGAATCATGAACAAGCGGATCTCGTTGCTCACGGGATTGCGTCTCTGATTGATGGTTTGTGGCTGAGAGGCACACTAAACCCAGATGGTATCGATGCTCAAAAGGCGCGAGCCATCATCAATGATTATCTAGATAAACAACTTACGTTCTACTCGTGTCACAGCAAATAGATCGCAGTGGTAGCGTTAGACCTTGAGCTAGACCTAGAGCAAGAGCTAGAACGACCACTATTCGCACCCAATACTCACATATAGACCAGTAGAGTCTAATAACAATAATTAAGTCAGAATCTCAAATGGAAATGAACTCGTTATACATCGATGGCGCAGCGGTTAAAGCAACCTCTGGTGAAACCTTTGATAGCATTAACCCTGCAAACGGTGAACCTATCGCGACGTTAGGCCAAGCATCTTCAGCGGATGTCGACAGTGCTATTGAATCTGCGAAACGCGGATTTGCGGTATGGTCTGCAATGACCGCTGTGGAACGCAGCCGCATTCTTTTGAAGGCAGTGGAAATACTTAGAGCTCGAAATAATGACCTTGCAAACCTTGAGGTTGTTGATACGGGCAAGCCGCTGCAAGAAGCAATTGAAGTGGATGTGGCGTCTGGTGCTGATGTTATTGAATACTTTGCTGGCTTGGCACCAACGCTACAAGGCGACCAACAACCGCTGAGCGAATCTCAATTTTTCTACACTCGCCGCGAGCCGCTAGGCATCTGTGCGGGCATTGGTGCGTGGAACTACCCTATCCAAATCGCGATGTGGAAATCGGCTCCGGCATTGGCTGCGGGTAACGCGATGATTTTCAAACCTTCAGAAGAGACTCCGCTCACAGCTCTAAAGCTTGCAGAGATCTTTACCGAAGCTGGTCTTCCTGATGGCGTGTTCAACGTGGTTCAGGGCGATTACCGTGTTGGTCAGATGCTAACGGCGCACCCAGATATCGCGAAAGTATCGTTCACGGGCGAAACCGGTACCGGTAAAGCGGTAATGGCAGACAGCGCTAAGACGCTGAAATCAGTCACCATGGAACTTGGCGGCAAGTCACCGATGATCGTGTTTGATGATGCGAAATTGGATGATGCAGTTTCAGCTTCGATGGTGGCTAACTTCTACACCCAAGGCGAAGTGTGTACTAACGGTACTCGCGTTTACGTTCATGAAAATATCTACAACGATTTCATCGACCAACTTAAAACACGCACTGAAAAGCTCATCATTGGTAACCCAATGGACATGGAGACTCAGATCGGCGCGTTGATTTCTAAAGAACACCTTTCAAAAGTCCTTGAAGCCATTGAGCTAGCTAAACAGTCGGGCGCAACCCTGCTGACGGGCGGCTATCAAGTGACAGACAACGGCCTCGAAAACGGTAATTTTGTTATCCCAACCGTGTTTGTGGATTGCGAAGACAACATGCCTCACGTTCAACAAGAGATCTTCGGCCCTGTGATGTCAGTGTTGAAGTTTTCGGACGAAGACGATGTGATTCGCCGTGCAAACGACACCAAATACGGCCTTGCGGCTGGTGTGTTCACGCAAAACCTTTCTCGTGCGCACCGTGTTATTCACCAAATGCAGGCGGGTATTTGTTGGGTTAATACGTGGGGTGACTCACCAGCAGAAATGCCAGTTGGGGGTTACAAGCTTTCGGGTATTGGCCGTGAAAATGGACCAGAAACTCTACTTCACTATACGCAGACTAAGAGCATTCTTATTGAACTTGGCGACTACGCCAGCCCTTATGCCTAACGCGTAACACTCAATTTTATGGGTTAGCTTAACAGAGCTAGCCCTACTGACTCATCTCAGGGAAATCAAAACATGGAACAACGCTACGATTATATTATCGTCGGCGCGGGTTCGGCCGGCTGTGTGTTAGCGGATAGGCTAACGGAAAGCGGTGAACATAGCGTTTTATTACTGGAAGCTGGTGGCACGGATAAGAGTATTTTTATCCAAATGCCAACCGCGCTTTCTTACCCAATGAATACTGAAAAGTACGCTTGGCAATTTGAAACAGAGAAAGAACCGGGCCTTGATGGACGTGAACTGCACTGCCCACGTGGCAAAGTGTTAGGCGGCAGCTCATCGATCAACGGCATGGTTTATGTTCGTGGCCACGCGTGTGATTTTGACCAATGGGAAGAAGAGGGTGCAGCGGGTTGGAACTATCAAGCATGCTTGCCTTACTTCCGCCGCGCTGAATCATGGAACAAAGGCGGTGATGAATACCGTGGTGACAATGGCCCTGTCGGCACTTGTAATGGTAACGATATGGAGCTTAACCCGCTTTACCAAGCATTCATCGATGCAGGTAAAGACGCTGGTTACCCAGAAACCAACGATTACAACGGCTACCAGCAAGAAGGCTTCGGCACTATGCATATGACGGTAGACAAGGGTGTTAGAGCCTCAACCTCTAACGCTTATTTACGTCGAGCATTGAAGCGTTCAAACCTGACCTTGAAGAAAGGTATCGTGGCGCGTCGTTTCTTACTTGAAGCACAAGACTTAGAAGGTCAATCAGGCTTGAAAGCGGTTGGTGTCGAGTTTGAAAAGTCAGGCAATACCCAGGTGGCTGTGGCGAACAAAGAAGTGATCTCTTCTGCGGGTTCTATTGGCTCGGTTCAACTGCTGCAGCTTTCTGGTATCGGCCCGAAAGCCGTGCTTGAAAAGGCCGGCGTTGAAGTTAAACACGAACTAAGCGGTGTCGGTGAAAACCTTCAAGATCACCTAGAAGTGTACTTCCAATATCACTGCAACGAACCGATCACACTCAACAGCAAGCTTGGCTTGGTGAGCAAAGGCATGATTGGCGCGGAATGGATTCTGACTCGCAAAGGTCTGGGTGCTACTAACCACTTTGAATCGTGTGCGTTCATTCGCTCTCGTAAAGGATTGAAGTGGCCAAACATTCAATATCACTTCCTGCCAGCAGCGATGCGTTACGACGGACAAGCGGCCTTTGATGGTCACGGTTTCCAAGTACACGTTGGGCCTAATAAGCCAGAAAGTCTCGGTACGGTTGCGATCACTTCTGCTGATCCGCATGCCAAGCCAGAGATCATTTTCAACTACATCTCGACTGAGCAAGACCGCCAAGATTGGCGCGATTGTATTCGTCTAACGCGTGAGATTTTGTCTCAACCAGCAATGGATGCTTACCGAGGTGAAGAGATTCAGCCGGGTCTAAGTGTGACTTCCGATGAAGCAATCGACGAATGGGTTAAACAGAACGTGGAAAGTGCGTACCACCCTTCATGTGGCTGCAAAATGGGCGCTGATGATGATCCAATGGCAGTGCTTGATGAAGAGTGTCGCGTTCGCGGCATTGATAATTTACGCGTTGTCGATTCGTCTGTTTTCCCTGTTATTCCAAACGGCAACCTTAACGCCCCGACCATTATGGTGGCTGAGCGTGCTTCCGATTTGATTTTGGGTAAGCCAATGCTCAAAGAGCAGGACGTTCCAGTGTGGATTGCACCTGAATGGCAAGAGAAGCAAAGAATCAATAAACCAGTAAGAGAAGCGTAAGCCTCTGTTATTGAGATAAAAATAATAAAAAGTAACAACCAAAATTAGTCAAAAGTCAGCAAAACTGCCCTGATTAGTATGAGTTAGGGCAGAAAAAGGAAAGATAAAAAGGAATCATTATGACGACTCAACATAAACAAACCGCTACAAAAAAGGTATTAGCAACATTAGCCATCAGTTCATTTGCATTTGGTGCTAACGCTTCTATTGAACCACAGCAATGTGAAAACGTCCGCTTCGCTGATGTAGGCTGGACTGACATTACCGCAACAACCGCCGTTACTTCTGAACTATTAAAAGGCCTTGGTTACAAAACCAAAACCGACCTACTTTCAGTACCGGTGACATACTCTTCAATGGCGAACGGCGATATTGACGTATTCCTAGGCAACTGGATGCCAACCATGGAAGGCGATATTGCTAAGTACCGTGAAGAGGGCACGGTTGAAACCGTTCGTGCCAACCTTGAAGGCGCAAAATACACGCTAGCCGTACCAAAATACGTGTACGACTCAGGTGTAAAAAGCTTCGCCGACCTAGCAAAACATGCCGACAAATTTAAAGACCGCATCTATGGCATCGAGCCGGGTAACGACGGTAACCGCCTAATACAATCAATGATTGATTCAGACGCGTTTGGCTTGAAAGATTTCAGCCTAGTGGAATCAAGCGAAGCGGGCATGGTGTCGCAAGTATCTCGCGCTGCTCGTCGTAGCCAGTGGATCGTTTATCTAGGTTGGGCGCCGCACCCAATGAACAGCAATGTTGAGATGGAATACCTATCAGGTGGTGACGACTTCTTCGGCCCTAACTACGGCGGCGCGAATGTTTACACCAATGTTCGTTCAAACTACCTGTCTGAATGTGCAAACGTCGGTCAACTTCTGCAAAACCTAGAGTTCACACTAGAGATGGAAAACCAGTTGATGGAAGAGATTCTTAACCAAAAAGTGAAGCCAGAAAAAGCGGCTCAACAATGGTTGAACAATAACCCTCAACAAGTTGAAGCTTGGTTAGACAACGTAAAAACGCATAAAGGTGAATCAGCGACTCAAGCGGTTACTGAATACCTAAAACAAGTTAAAGCTTAGTTTTACCTACCTATCGTTCTATTTATCAAAGCTCTATAAATAAAAAAGGTGGGCTTGCCAATTGTCTATTGGTTTGAAGTAGCCCACCCATAATAAAAGGCAATATTGTGAATTTTATTACGGAAAACAAAATCCCTGTTGGTCAATGGATGGAAGCGGGTGTTGATTGGCTAACAATCAATGCAGCAGGACTCTTTGACGCTATTTCGATTTTTCTAGAAACCGTCATTATGTTTTTAGTCGATGTATTTAAGTGGATGCCACCGGCTTTACCAATCGTGATGACCGCGGCGATTGCATGGTATTTACACCGTAAACCCTCGCTTGTGATTTTCGTGGTTGCAGCTTTGCTGACTATTTTAAACCTTGGCTACTGGCAAGAAATGCTGGAAACCTTTGTCCTCGTGTTTGCAGCGACAACGATTTCCGTATTAATTGGCGTACCAGTTGGCATTATGGCCGCGCATCGCCCTTGGTTGTATACGGTGCTTAGACCCATTCTTGATTTAATGCAGACGGTTCCAACGTTTGTGTATCTGATTCCGACTTTGGTTTTATTCGGCTTGGGCATCGTTCCTGGCTTAATCTCGACCATCATATTTGCCATTGCCGCGCCAATTCGTTTGACCTACTTAGGTGTAACCAAAGTGCCTGAAGAGTTGATTGAAGCGGGTAAAGCGTTTGGTGCAAGCCGCATGAAATTGCTGATGAAGGTCGAATTACCGGCGGCTCTACCAAGCATCATGGCGGGTGTAACTCAATGTATTATGTTGTCGCTTTCGATGGTGGTTATCGCCGCCCTTGTCGGAGCTGACGGACTTGGTAAACCTGTTGTTCGTGCATTGAACACAGTGAACATCTCACAAGGTTTTGAAGCCGGGTTGGCGATTGTATTAGTCGCTATCATTCTTGATCGCTTGTGCAAAACACCAAACCAGAAGGAAGCTTAATCATGTCTAACTCTCAGGGAAAAAAGACAATGGACGCGATTACCATTAAGAATCTCGATGTTGTGTTTGGTAATAAATCGAAACAAGCGCTTGAGCTACTCGACCAAGGTAAAACTCGCCAAGAGATCATTGATGAGACTGGCCAAGTGGTTGGCGTAGATAATGTGTCGCTGACCGTTGAAGAAGGCGAGATCTGTGTATTGATGGGTTTGTCTGGTTCTGGTAAATCATCTTTGCTTCGCGCAGTTAACGGCTTGAACGAGATCAGCCGTGGTTCACTGACAATCAAAGACGGTGACCAACAAGTCGATTTAGCACAGTGTGATGAAGCGACTCTGCGTCATCTTCGTACTCACCGTGTATCCATGGTTTTCCAAAAGTTTGCTTTGATGCCATGGCTTAATGTATTAGACAACGTAGCGTTTGGTCTTGAAATGCAGGGTGTAGCGAAAGATGTTCGTCGTGCAAAAGCGCGTGAGCAATTAGAAATGGTCGGCCTGGCGGAATGGGAAACCAAATTTCCACATGAGCTTTCTGGCGGCATGCAGCAACGTGTTGGTTTGGCGCGCGCGTTTGCAATGGACACCGACATTCTGTTGATGGATGAACCGTTTTCGGCGCTTGATCCACTGATTCGTGCTCAGTTGCAAGATGAACTGATCACACTGCAAAGCAAACTCAACAAAACGATTTTGTTCGTGAGTCACGACCTAGATGAAGCACTGAAGATTGGTAACAACATCGCGATCATGGAGTCAGGAAAGCTGATTCAACACGGTAAGCCTGAAGAGATCGTATTGACGCCAAAAACAGAATACGTAAAAGACTTCGTTGCTCATACCAATCCATTGAATGTGCTTAAAGGTCGCTCTTTGATGCAGCCTCTTGATTCACTAACGCAAGAGAATGAAAGCTGGAAGATCTGCGATTCTAAAGATCTCTGGATTGAACAGAGTGAAGGTGCTTTATCGGTGAAAGGTGAATCTGCTTTGGCGCTTGTCGAGTGGAGTGAATCTGACGACTTAACTGCAATCAGCGAGTCGAGTGTAGTTGTGGCAAGCCCGGAAATTGGCATGCGTGATGCGATTAAGCTCAAGCAGATCAGTAACCACCCGATTTTGCTGGTGGAAGACAATCAACTGGTCGGTATTCTGGATAACAGCGAGTTTTACAACGCACTAACGGGTAATTTTCAGATGAATACAGCCGCGTAAAATTTCGTTTTCCAGCTTGGCGATTAGGGCTGGTTTTTTATTAGGTGGAGAGGGTTAAGTCTCTTTACCTCTATGATTATTAAAATATATTATTCTTTGAGTTTGTATTCTCTGGTTCATTATTTTTGTCTTCATTGAAGCTTTCATTTCCCCTTCATTAAGCAAAAGTGCCGTACCACGCAAGTTTAGTGGTGTAGAAAAGATTGAGAATAGTATGAACATCAGTACAATGCGGAAAAATCAATGAAGTAATTTATCAATTTACAGTGTAATTCGAGCGCGCGTGACGTAATCACTCGAGACATTTCATCGCTTCGACGCTGTAAAACCATTCACAGTATATTAGTACAAAGGTCTGCATCTTGGACAAACATGACGAAATCCTGGTCGCTATTCGCCAAATTATTCGCGCTATCGATTTACACTCGAAGAAGCTGAGTAAAGAGTATGGTTTGACTGGCCCTCAATTAATCTTAATGAGAGCAATCCAAGAAATGGGTAATGTGACGATCAAAGAATTGTCTAATCACACCAATGTAAGCCAAGCCACCACAACCACGATCATCGATCGCTTGGAACTGAACGGCTATGTACAACGTGTTCGCAGCTCGTCAGATCGCCGCAAAGTACACGCAAACCTGACTGAAAAAGGTCAAGAGTTGCTAAACAATGCGCCACCACCGCTGCAAGATAACTTCGTTAAAAAATTCCAAAACCTAGAGCCGTGGGAGCAAAGCTTACTGCTTTCTTCAATGCAGCGAGTATCATCAATGATGAACGCAGAAGACATCGACGCCGCTCCAGTACTTCAACTTGAAGGCATTGCAAACGTAGCCAAGAGCTAACCTTATTTATAAATTGTTTATTTAGAACAACAACTTAAATAATTGTCAAATGGTCGCACTAAGCGGCCATTTTTGATCCTGCCATTTAAAATCTCTATTTGCCCTGCGTGTTAGTTACGCCTTCTTATTTTAAATTCCCCTGACTTTTTGCCCCGTTTGTAGCCGCCTCATTGGATTGTCATCAAAACTCCATTGACGATTCTCTGACAATAAAACACTAGACCGACCGGTCTGTTGCGTATTGTTGTGTGCTCATCTTAACCACGAGGTGATGTATGAAACACGAATTGACGCCAACACAAATGACCATGACGTTGAACAGCATGCAGGGAGCTTTTGCACAGAAACCGATGCCAGCGATATCGGAGAGAATTGAGCATCTGCTCGCACTTAAATCTGCGCTAATCGATTACACAGATCGTTTGTGTGTAGCCGTGAGTGAGGACTATGGTCACCGTAGCCGACAAGACACTTTGATGGCTGACATATTGCCTTGTATCGGAAATATTGATCACAGCATTGAATGTTTGCCTCATTGGTCGACATCTTCAATTCGTCATTCCGGCCCATTGCTTTCAACCTCTCGTGTTGAAGTGGTTTATCAACCCAAAGGCGTCGTCGGGATTATTGCTCCGTGGAATTTCCCGATCATGTTATCCGTCGGCCCGCTTATTTCGGCTCTGGCTGCAGGCAATCGCGCCATGATCAAGATGAGCGAATTTACCCCAGCGACGAACCAAGTATTAACAGCGCTATTGGCGGAAGTTTTCCATGCCGATGAGGTGTGCTTGGTTGAAGGTGAGGTAGAAATCGCAGCCGCATTTTCGGCGTTGCCGTTTGATCATCTTCTGTTTACAGGGTCAACCCAAGTGGGTCGCCAAGTGATGAAGTCAGCGGCTGATACGCTAACCCCAGTCACGCTAGAGCTGGGTGGAAAGTCGCCGGTTATCGTTGCAGAAGACATGCCGATGGATATTGCGGTAGAGCGAATCATTTATGGTAAAAGCCTAAACAACGGCCAAGTGTGTGTCGCTCCAGATTACGTGCTACTCCCTGAAGATAAGCTCGAAGCCTTCATTCTGGAGTACAAAAAACAATACCAACAGCTGTTTGATGAAGGGATCTACTCTGAGAGTTTAACCTCGCTCATTAACCCTCGCCAATGTGATCGTATTGCTGGTTTATTGAATGAAGAGCAGGAAGCAGGGACACGAATCGTTGCTTGCCATGATGAAGCGATGGACCTAGATACTCATCGGTTGGTGACACATTTGATCGTTGAACCAAGCCTGTCATCCAAGGTGATGAACGAAGAAATTTTCGGCCCATTATTACCTTTGATTACGTATCGCAATGTCGAAGAGGCGTTCCAAGTCATCAATAGCAAACCAAGGCCGTTAGCACTCTACCTGATGAGCTTTGATTTGAGTTTACAGGCTCAGGTTAAGCACCAAGTTCACTCCGGTGGCATGTGTATTAATGACTGTGTTTTCCATTTAGCGGTTGATGACGCGCCGTTTGGTGGCATTGGCGAATCAGGCCAGGGCAACTATCACGGAAAAGAAGGTTTCCTTACTTTCTCCCACGCCAAAACAGTCTTGGAAACGGGTTTAGATCATCGAGTTAAGCATCTGTTTTCAAAAGAAGACAACGAATTAAAAACAGCAGTGATGGGCATGCTTGGCCAGTAAATCACTGTTGGTATGACACTGTTTATTTTTCAAAAAGTTATTTTCACGAAATTATTTTAAGAGGTTACTTTTATGTTGGAACGTTTTTTTGAACGTACGATCAAATCGTATTTGATGATTACAGGTTTCTTAACAGCGACGGCATTTTCCACTTTCCTAGCGCCAGATTGGAGTATGCAGACGCTGTTCTCGTACAACGATACCATGATGGAAAACAAAGAGTATTTGCTCGGTACTTATCAACACTGGGGTGTGGTGGTTGGCTGTATTGGTGTGTTGTTGATGTTCTCGGCGAAGTACAAATCGCTGCGTACCTCAACCATGATTTACAGCGCATTTGAGAAGTCGATGTTTGTTGGCATCTTCTTATACAACGTGTGTATCAACGATTATGAGTGGTTCTATGGCTGGAGCTCAAGAGTATGACCCCGCGCTCGACTTATTACATTGGATGTCGCAAGCCGCGCATTAATTCAAATCTTAACTCAGGTTACTCACAGAAAAAGTTACTCGCAGAAAAGTTAATTACTGAAACAAGTTAATCACAGAAATTGGAGAACGTCTTATGCAGACATTCAAGAAATCTTTAGTCTTCACTGCAATGGCGGCGGCAAGCAGTGCTGCTCTTGCGGCTGAATCAGAAAAACCGAATATTGTTGTTATTGTTGGCGATGATGTGGGCTTTGCCGATACACAGCCTTATGGCTCAGAAGCGGATACCCCAAACCTAATGGCGCTGGCTGAAGAGGGGGTTAAGTTTACTAACTTTCACGCGTCACCAACCTCATCGGTAACGCGCTCTATGATGCTAACCGGAGCAAACAGTCACGAGGTTGGGCTAGGCACCTTTGATTATGCCGTCTATCCGGGCGCTATTGGTAAGCAGGGTTATGAAGGTTACCTCACCAAGAAAGGTGTTACGGTCGCCACGTTGCTTGAAGAGAGCGGCTATAACACTTACCTCTCTGGTAAATGGCATTTGGGGCACGAGGATGGCTTCCTACCTGATGATCGAGGTTTTGGTGAGAGTTATGGTATTTTAGCGGGCGGTTCGAATCACTTTAACCGAGATATGATGTTCCGAGCCAAAAACGCTGCGACAGCGGATGCGCTGCAAAAAGGCGATATTCCCGGTGTTGAAGTTGAGCCAACTTACCGCAACGGTGAAGTGGTTGAGGATAAATACAAAGGCGAGTACTCAGACCAAGTTTACACCAACGAGATCATCAAGATGATCGACAGCAAAAAAGACGACGGCAAGCCTTTCTTCGCTTACGTCCCATTCACCGGTATTCACCTGCCACTGCAAGCGCCTGAGTCTGCCTATCAAGATAAAGTCGATTACTACGTTGAACATGGTTGGGACTCGGTTCGAGAAGATCGTTTCCAACGCATGAAAGAGATGGGTGTGATTCCAAAAGACGCCGATATTTCAGATCGTAATGCATTAAGCCGCCCTTGGGACTCGCTTTCTGAGAAAGAACAAAAGTGGTACGGCAAGAAAATGGCTGTCGCAATGGGCATGATGGAGATGCAGGACCAACAAGTCGGTCAGATAGTCGATTATCTGAAAGAAATCGGGGAATACGATAATACCTACATCATGTATCTAGCGGATAACGGCCCAGAAGCGGCGGATATTACCGGTGAAAACATCAGTGACCTGATCCGAACGTGGACCGCTCATCATTTCGATAATTCGACCGAAAACTTAGGTAAGGCGAACTCCAGTGTGTCACTTGGTCCTGAGTGGGCAAGCGCTTCAACCGGCGGCCTATCTTGGTACAAAGCTTACACAGCAGAGGGCGGCATCCGTGTGCCGTTTATCGTTAAGCCAGCCAAAGCGCTTTTAGAAGGTGAAGATGCGTTGCAACCGGGAACTCAAACAGACGACTTATCACAAGTGAAAGACATTGCAGCCACGATTCTTGAGATTGCAGAGGTCGATCATCCAGGAACCGAATATCAAGGTCGAGAAGTGGCGCCGATGAGTGGTGTGAGCTTGTTGCCTTACTTCAAAGGGGAAACGGCAGACGTGCACAGTGCCAACAATGCGATTCCATTTGAATTGTTTGGTAGCGGAATTCTGCTTAAAGGTGATCATAAGATCATCCGAATTTCTACGGGAATGGGCGGTGACAGTGAGTGGCACTTATACAACACCAAGAAAGATCCAGCTGAGCAACATGACTTGAGAAATGAAATGCCAGATCTGTTCCTTGAAATGGTCGCTGAATATCAAGAATACGAAAAAGCGCAAAATATCGTCCCGGTTGACGAAGCGTGGAACCCGTTTGAAAACGTGAAATAGAGGAAAAAACCACTCGGCCAACCTAATGCCATCAAGCTTGGTTGGCCGATGAACACCGTGTAAAGGAATTACGAATTGTTTTAGCTAATACAATAACTTTTACATCGAGGCACTCTTCATGACGACATTATCGCTATCAAACTTGAGTTCAGTTCCGCAGTTCAATGGCAAAGCACACAGCAAACTTCAGGCGTTAGCAAAACCGATTGGGGCGGTGTGTAATATCAGTTGCACCTACTGTTATTATTTAGAAAAACAACAGCTGCTTGAATACCCAAAAGGCTCTCAATATACGATGGATGAAGTTCTGTTAGAGCGTTATATCAAGCAATATATAGAAGGGCAGAATACGCCTGAAATCATCTTTTCTTGGCACGGTGGAGAGCCTACCTTGTTGGGGGTTGAGTACTTTCAAAAGGTCGTCGAGCTGCAGAAAAAATATTGTCCTAGCTACAGCAAGATTAGCAATGACCTTCAAACCAACGGCTCGTTACTGAATGATGCGTGGTGTGAGTTCTTTAAGAAAAATAACTTTATCATTGGCGTGAGTATTGATGGACCAGAGCACCTACATAATCACTACCGAACTAACCGTGCAGGCAAAGGCACTTTTTCTCAAACAATGCGTGGCATTCGCTACTTGAAACAACATAACGTCGAGTTCGCGACTCTAAGCTGCGTGAATGATGTGACAGGTAAGTATCCATTAGAGGTCTATCGCTTTCTACGCGATGAAGTGGGTTCGAAGCAATTGCAGTTTATTCCTGTCGTCGATAAGCGCGAAGCTCACACCAACAATAAATGGTTGAGCAACCAACAAGCGATCATTCCCGTATCAGGCGAGGTTGAACCGTGGAGTGTCGGCTCTGCGCAATGGGGACAATTCCTCACTACCGTTTTTGATGAGTGGTTTGAACACGATTTTGGTCGAGTGTTAGTGCCGTACTTTGAAAATTTTGTCGGTGTAAGGATGGGCAGAGAAAGCACCATGTGCACGCTGAGTGAGATCTGCGGCAAAGGGTTAGCGGTTGAGCCCAATAGCGATGTGTACTCATGTGACCATTATGTATTTCCTGAATTTCAGTTAGGTAATATTCAGGAACAAGCACTTTCAACTTTAGCCTTTTCGCCAAAGCAGCAGAGTTTTGGGTTCGCCAAACAGAAGTCTCTGCCGAAACAATGCCAAGCCTGTGAGTTTAAATTTGCATGTCATGGCGAATGCCCCAAAAACCGTATCATCACAAGCCGAGATGGTGAGGCGGGGTTAAATTATCTCTGTGAAGGTTGGCTGAGCTTCTTCAAGCATATCGACCCTGTTATTAAGGACTTATTCAAAGCCAATAATATCCCGTCTCGTCTGGGGTAACGGAGTAAGCGTGAATGGATTCAATCAAGATTTAAGTTAGATAGAAGGCTCGCTAAATTGTGCGAGCCTCTTGGTATTTGGTATTTGGTAACGGGTATCTAGTCAGTCGATTCTTGTACTGGGCTCATGGCAAGAATGGTTTCATCCATGGCATTGTTTAGAATCGAACGGTTGCGCTGCATAGCGGCCATGAGCGTTGAGCCAAGCCATAAGCCATAAAGCGTGCGAGATAGTGATTCAGGATCTACGATATTGAAATCACCCGCTTCATTGCCTTCTTCGAATAGCTTAGCCATACGTAGGATTATCTTTTCTGAACCCTCTGCCATGGTTGATTGTAACGAATTAGCTGTTCCTGCTACCTCTCCGGCTAGTTTTACCACAAGGCACTGAATATTGAAGTCTTCAGTCAACTTCGACGCGCACCAAAATTCGAAATAGGCTTTAACGCGATCACGACGAGAAAGCGACTCATCACTGAGAAAGTCATCTAGCTTAGCGAGATGCTCATCAAAGTAGTTAGTAAGAAGGATTTCACCAAAGTGTTCTTTGGATTTGAAGTAATGGTAAAAAGAACCCTTCGTGCCTTCCGCTTGGTTGATGATTTTCATCAGGCCAACACCAGCAAACCCGTGTTCATTAATAAGGCTAAACCCTGCATCGAGCATAGCTTGTCGCATGTCTTTCATTGTTCTTACTCTTTATGCTGAGAATGAGGAATAGTGTAACGAGCAACATACCAACCGTCCAGTCTAGCGCGTTAGGACGCGGTCAATAATTGATTCGTTCCGTCAAAGTAACATTTTCTCTTATTGGCACTTCTAAGCGACAAAACTTTTTTCAAGATAAGCACATCCTATAAATCGAAAATAACAACCTTAAAGGGCTTGTTTAGTGCCTTAAAATGGCTAAATCAGGGTGTTTTAAGTTACTGTTTTTGTTGGTTTTTAATTTGGTGTTTTCTTAAGATCGCAATGGTAGTCTTAGCTTAATTTCTTTAGGGGGCTAAATGGACACCAATAACAGCACTTATCATCACCACAGTTTTGCTCAGCAAGACTTATCAGAGCTTACATTTACAGCCTGCACGTTTATCCGTTGTGATTTCAGACGTTCGAACTTACGTGATGCAACGTTTATTAACTGTAAGTTTATCGAACAAGGCGATATTGAGGGATGCCACTTTGATATTGCCGACTTACGAGACGCAAGCTTCCAGAATTGCCAGTTGGCGATGGCGAATTTTAGCAACGCGAATTGCTACGGTATTGAGTTACGTGATTGTGACCTGAAAGGGGCGAACTTTACTCGTGCTAACTTTGCCAACCAGGTAAGCAATAGAATGTATTTTTGCTCCGCGTATATTACGGGCTGTAACCTGTCATACGCCAACTTGGAGCAAGCTTGTTTAGAGAAGTGTGAGTTATTTGAAAACCGCTGGATAGGTACTTACCTTGGCGGAGCGTCACTAAAAGAGTCCGATCTTAGCCGAGGCGTGTTCTCGGAAGATGTATGGGGGCAATTTAGTATGCAAGGGGCGAATTTATGCCATGCTGAATTAGAAGGGTTAGATCCTCGCAAAGTAGATACAACAGGAATCAAAATTGTCGCGTGGCAACAAGAACAACTGCTTGAAAGCATGGGTATTGTGGTGATGCCTGATTGATAGCTGTAATTTCTAACTACAGGCTATTTGGAATATGTAAGAATTCGCTATAGAAGAAAAGCCCAAAGCTAATAACTTTGGGCTTTTCCGTATTTGGTAACCAGCATTTTATAATGAATTTTTAAAAAGAGAATGCTTGGTGATAGAGAACTGATTGGTTGATTAATGCATGCCTGAGCGCATTTTGTCGGCGAGCGCAAAGAAGACAAAAACGACGAAACAGACTAGAGCAGCACACAGTGAAGTTAAGATGGTTGTGGCGTCTTTTGAAATCAATGGAATGGTGATAGAAGCTAGCGCTATCAACATAACAAGGATATGAACAATTCGACCCGGAATTGGATTTTTATGACAGAATGAAGCCCAGAGGTAACGCATTTTCAACACCAGTATAAAATTAGTGGTTTTATTCTATTTTCTTAGTGAGTATTTTGTAAATAACAATTGGTTACAATTGGTTGTAAATATGATCTAAGTCGAATTAGTATTAAACCAGTTAAATAACAGCAGTTTATTGATCTTTTATTGAATTTTAACTTTCAAAATGAACATCATAATATTCCGTATTCTTTGGAATGCTAAGTCAAATATTATTCGAATTTTTGTTTTTTGACTTAAGATCTCATTTATTGAGTGTTCTGTTAAGAGACCGTTTGCGTACAGGTATTGGTGGCGTAACTATCAAGCGAATTAGAGTCATCCTAGAGCCTGTTATTCGTTTTATGTTATTTATCAAAGTGACTCCTCAAATTGAGAGCGAAGTAATCTTGTGAATTTTTCGGTTTGATATACTCAATATTCATTCGATAAAGATGATGGAGATGATATGTCGAAAACCGCGAAGATCATTAATGAAGATAAGCTGGTAAAAAAAGCAGTTGAAGTCGGTTTTAAGATGGCTAAGCTACAAGGTTTTGATTTGTCAAATTCATCCCAACCGATAAAGGTTAAAGCGGTGTACTTGTTCCTTGTTGAAGTCAATCAGATCACACCGTTACCGGACGATAAGCTTGATGGCGCGAACATCAAGAAGCGTTTAGCACTCTGGCTTCATAAGGCACTGCCGGACAATGACCCGCTGAAGTAAACTTGTATTACCTCATTTTTTATATTTGAAACCTAGCGATTTTTCGCTGGGTTTTTTGCTTTATGGAGCAGTAAAAATAGGTTCATCGCGGATTAGC
>NZ_JBFRKI010000018.1:0-78625 GCF_041469245.1 Vibrio sp. 10N.286.51.B11
AAACTTTTTTCAAGCGCTTGGCTTGGCTAATTTGGCTTGCTGATTCGTTCTGGTTTCCTAAGAAGCCATCCCGTGTCAGCGAGGTGGCATTATAGAGATTTCGATCACACTGGCAAGCCCTTTTTTAAGTTTTTTTCGTTTTTTTATTCGTTCGATTAAAAAGAACTCAAAACGCCTCAAAAGTAGGCTTTTATCTTACATATTCTTCAGTTTTTCAGTGAACAAAGAGACTTTTTCCCAGTTTGTGTACTCAACTTCCTTCGTTGTATCCGTTTCACCACCTGTCATATTCATAATAAAGCTGATCATGGTTCTATCGAACCAGTTATAACGTGGGTAATAGAGGGCACCTGCAAATACACCGATTAAAGTCGGCTGCCATGGAGACTTGGTAAGGAACTTCTTAATATACGCACTGCCTTCTGGTGTATCTTTGCCTTGGTCTTCTTTACGCGCCGTTAAGTTAACACAGAAGAACGCAACCTTGCTTGATTGCAACTGAGTAAGGTTGGCATCAATAAATTGATATAGCTTCTTATTAAGGTGGCCATAACGAATCGATGCGCCAATCAACACTCTGTCGTACTGAGCAAAGTCCACCTTGCCAATAGTGTGCAGATCTTGAAGCTCACATTCGAACTCACTCATTTCTTCTTTTATATAGTTCAAGATTTTCTTGGTCTGCCCTTCACGGCTTGAATACAAAAATAGAGCTTTTGCCACAATGTTGTCCTTAGCTACGCCAAAACGTAGGGGTCAATAAGATTAATAAGGTGAAGATTTCTAATCGGCCAAACAGCATAGATACGATAAGTACCCATTTTGCTTTGTCGTTCACATCGCCAAAGTGCACCGCGACTTCACCAAGGCCCGGGCCAAGGTTATTTAATGTCGCCGCTACCGCAGAGAAAGCACTCAACTCGTCCATACCAGTTGCAATAAGAGCCAGCATACAAACCACAAACACTAATGCGTATGCAGAGAAGAAGCCCCAGACCGCATCTACAACACGTTGTGGTAGTGCAGAACCGCCAACCTTGATGGTATAGACAGCCCGTGGGTGAACAAGACGCTTCATTTCACGAGCACCTTGCAGAGTAAGTAGTAAGATTCGAATCACTTTCATACCACCACCCGTAGAACCTGCACATCCCCCTATAAAAGAAGAGAACAAAAGCAGTACGGGTAAGAACAATGGCCACTCTGAGAAACCCGTCGTTGTAAAACCCGCGGTCGTAGAGATAGACACGGTTTGGAACAAGGCTTGGTCGAAAGCATCGTAGTACGAATCATAAGAGTGATGATTGAGCAGTAATAAGAAACAAACCAAGAACAGTACTGCCTGAATAAAGATAAAGGCGCGGAACTCAGGATCTTTCCAATAATACTTAGGATGCACACCACCTGAAGCAAATGCAGCAAAGTGAAGCGAATAGTTACATGCGGATATAAGAAGGAACACAACTGTAATCATGTTGATCGCAGGGCTATTGAAATACCCCATGCTCGCATCGTGAGTCGAGAAGCCACCAATCGCAATAGTAGAGAAGCTATGACTGATGGCATCAAAGAAGCTCATCCCAGCAAGCCAAAACGCCACTGCACAAGCAATGGTTAAGCTCAGGTAGATGTACCAAAGCGCTTTTGCCGTTTCAGCAATACGCGGAGTCATCTTGCTATCTTTTACTGGACCCGGGATTTCAGCACGATATAACTGCATACCACCGATACCCAGAACAGGGAGGATAGCTACCGCTAATACGATGATACCCATACCACCAAACCATTGTAGGAACTGACGATAAAAAAGAATCGCCTTAGGCAGATCATCGAGGCCGACAATTACGGTCGCACCTGTCGTAGTTAATGCAGAGAAGGATTCGAAGAAAGCATCGGTTACCGACACATTGGGGTTATCGGCGATCAAAAACGGCAGCGCACCCGCACTACCGATTACCGTCCAAAACAGAACAACAATCAAAAAGCCATCACGCGCTTTCAATTCATGCTTATAACGTCGGTTTGGAAACCAGCAAGTTGCTCCACAGAATAAGAGAACGAAGAAGGTCGTCACAAATGGCACACCCGCACCATCTCGATAGATCAGTGCGACGAGCGCAGGAGCAAGCATTGATACACTAAAAAGTGCTAATAATAATCCGACGATTCGAATAATTGAGCGAAATTGCATGAGCTATTGAACGAAGCGAAATGCTTCACACTTCCTAGTTGTCTTTGACTTTCGTTACCAGTGCCTTAGCACCGCTTTTATTGATCATGGTTTGGGTAAACGAATCTACCTGAAGGAGCTCTATTTCAATAATAAGCTCAACTTGAACACCATAATCCGCTTGGACCTCAACAGCCTGATGCTGAGCCATGATGGATTGTGCGATCGGCACAAAGCCATAGTCTAACTCTAGCCGTAATTTTGTGGTTATTTTTTTCTCGATAGTTTGAAGCAGCTTGAGAGCTTGTTGTACGCCACCGCCGTAAGCCTTAACCAAACCGCCGGTTCCAAGCTTAATTCCGCCAGAGTAGCGCGTCACAACAGCCGTTAATTCACCGACACCAGAGCCCGATAGTTGCGCCAAGATAGGCTTACCCGCTGTACCCGAGGGTTCACCATCATCACTGAAACCCCAAAGCATTGAGTCTTCAGGTCGACCAGCAACAAAACCCCAACAGTTATGTCGTGCTGAAGAATGCTCTTTTTTCACCTGTTCTACGAACTGTTTTGCAGCTTCAACACTTGGAGTATGAGCAAGATGCGTAATAAAGACGCTCTTTTTTATCTCTTCTTCAAACAGAGCCGACGCAGAAGGTATTAAATAAGGCTGTTCATTCATATCGTTAACTTAGTTAATAAGAGCGACGAAGTGTATCACGCGTGAATAATAAGGGTTAGAGGATCTGTGCCATCGCACAATGTTAAACAATTGTTTAAAAAATGTATTGAAATTAATCAAGCAGAGGTACAGACTAAGATAACTGGTCTTACCAGGTATTCTACAATAATAGAAAGATAACAAGATTCTCTCAAACAATCGTGGATTGTATGTCATGGAGATAGACAATGATTTACCAAGCTAACACCCTACAGGTAAAGGAATTACAAGATGGTATTGCGGAATTAAGCTTCTGTGCACCAGCCTCTGTAAACAAACTCGACCTTGCTACTTTAGAATCACTAGATAAAGCGTTAGATGCTCTTAATGCTCACGCAGGATTACGTGGTTTAATCTTAACTTCAAACAAAGACGCGTTCATTGTAGGCGCAGACATCACTGAATTTCTTGGCCTATTTGCTAAGCCAGAAGCAGAACTTGATGAATGGTTAAGATTCGCTAATTCAATCTTCAGCAAGCTCGAAGACCTTCCTGTCCCAACTCTTTCAATGATGCGTGGCCATGCCCTTGGCGGCGGCTGTGAATGTGTACTCGCTACCGATTTCCGTATCGGTGACAAGACCACCAGCATTGGCCTACCTGAAACCAAACTTGGCATCATGCCTGGTTTTGGTGGTTGTGTGCGCCTACCTCGTGTTATCGGTGCTGACAGCGCAATGGAAATTATCACGCAAGGCAAAGCATGCCGTGCAGATGAAGCGCTTAAAGTTGGCTTGTTAGATGCGATTGTTGAAACAGACCAGTTACTAGAATCGGCAATCAATACCGTTTCTCTGGCTGCTAATGAAAAATTAGACTGGCAGCTACGCCGTAAACAAAAGACATCAGCGCTTTCACTAAGCAAACTCGAAGCGATGATGAGCTTTACCATGGCGAAGGGCTTAGTTGCTCAAAAAGCAGGGCCTCACTACCCAGCTCCGATTACTTCTGTGATTGCGATTGAAGAAGCAGCACGCAGCAATCGCGATGCAGCACTCGACATCGAACGTAAGCACTTCGTTAAGCTAGCGAAATCGGAAGAAGCAAAAGCATTAGTTGGCTTATTCCTGAATGACCAGTACATCAAAGGCTTAGCGAAACAAGCGGGTAAGTCAGCAAACAAAGCAACTGAGCGTGCAGCCGTACTTGGTGCAGGTATCATGGGCGGCGGTATTGCTTACCAATCAGCTCTAAAAGACGTGCCAGTGATGATGAAAGACATCGCACAAGCATCGCTTGATCTAGGTATGAACGAAGCATCTAAGCTGTTGAATAAACGCTTATCACGCGGTCGCTTAGATGGATTCAAGATGGCAGGTATTCTGTCTTCTATTACTCCAAGCCTGCATTACGCGGGTGTAGAACAGTCGGATGTGATTGTTGAAGCAGTAGTAGAAAACCCGAAAGTAAAAGCAGCAGTACTGAGCGAAGTGGAAGGTTTGGTTGGTGAAGACACGGTTCTAACATCAAACACCTCTACAATTCCGATCAACCTGCTAGCGAAATCACTGAAGCGCCCAGAAAACTTCTGTGGCATGCACTTCTTTAACCCTGTGCATCGCATGCCTTTGGTTGAGATCATCCGTGGTGAACAAACTTCAGAAGAGACCATCAATCGCGTGGTTGCTTACGCAGCGAAGATGGGTAAATCCCCAATCGTTGTTAACGACTGCCCAGGCTTCTTCGTTAACCGTGTACTTTTCCCTTACTTTGGCGGTTTCAGCATGTTGCTACGCGACGGTGCTGATTTCACTAAGATCGATAAAGTGATGGAGCGCAAGTTCGGTTGGCCAATGGGCCCGGCTTACTTACTAGACGTTGTAGGCCTAGACACTGCACACCACGCACAAGCTGTGATGGCGCAAGGTTTCCCAGAGCGTATGGGCAAAGAAGGTCGTGATGCGATTGATGCACTTTACGTTGCTGAAAAATACGGTCAGAAAAACGGTAGCGGTTTCTACACATACAGCGTAGACAAGCGTGGTCGTCCGAAGAAGACCTTCTCTGAAGACATTCTTCCTATCTTGGCTGACGTATGTCAAGCACCACAAGATTTTGATGACCAAACAATTATCCAGCGCGTGATGATTCCAATGATCAACGAAGTGGTGCTTTGTCTAGAAGAAGGCATTATCGCGACACCGCAAGAAGCGGATATGGCACTGGTTTACGGTTTAGGCTTCCCTCCATTTAGAGGCGGCGTATTCCGCTACTTAGACAGTGTGGGCATTGGTAACTTCGTTGAAATGGCGAAAGGCTACCAAGACTTAGGTGCAATGTACCAAGTTCCTCAGCTATTGCTTGATATGGCAGCGAAGGGCGAAAGCTTTTACGACAGCCAACAAGCCAGTTCTCTGTAACCCACATTTGGAAAAGGAATAGCAAAATGAAAAATGTAGTTGTTGTTGATTGCCTTCGCACCCCAATGGGACGTTCCAAAGGTGGAGCTTTCCGTCACACTCGTGCTGAAGATCTGTCTGCACATTTGATGAAAGGCATTTTAGAGCGCAACCCAGAAGTAAACCCTGTCGAAATTGAAGATATTTACTGGGGTTGTGTACAACAAACACTAGAGCAAGGCTTCAACGTTGCACGTAACGCTGCCTTGCTTGCTGGTCTACCGATTGAGATTGGTGCTGTAACAGTCAACCGTTTATGTGGTTCATCTATGCAAGCTTTGCATGATGCAACTCGCTCTATCATGGTTGGTGATGCTGAAATCTGCCTGATTGGTGGTGTGGAGCACATGGGCCACGTACCAATGAACCATGGTGTTGATTTTCACCCAGGCATGTCAAAACACGTAGCAAAAGCGGCCGGCATGATGGGGCTAACCGCTGAGATGTTAGGCAAAATGCACGGTATTAGCCGTGAAGACCAAGATGCATTCGCAGCACGCTCACATGCTCGCGCTCAAGCAGCTACGGTTGAAGGTCGTTTCAAAAATGAAATCCTGCCAACCGAAGCTCACGCTGCAGACGGTTCTCTGTTCACTCTGGATTACGACGAAGTCATTCGCCCAGAGACAACAGTTGAAGGCTTATCCCAGCTGCGTCCGGTATTTGACCCAGCAAACGGCACAGTAACAGCAGGTACTTCATCAGCTCTGTCTGATGGTGCTTCTGCAATGCTTATCATGAGCGAAGAGAAAGCTAACGCACTTGGCCTTAAGATTCGCGCTCGCGTGAAGTCTATGGCTATCGCTGGCTGCGATCCTTCAATCATGGGTTACGGCCCAGTACCAGCAACCAAAAAAGCACTTAAACGTGCAGGACTAACCATTGAAGACATGGGTGTGATTGAGTTAAACGAAGCGTTTGCTGCTCAATCTCTACCTTGTGCTAAAGACTTAGGTCTACTGGATGTTGTTGACGAGAAAGTAAACCTTAACGGCGGTGCGATTGCTCTGGGTCACCCACTAGGCTGTTCTGGTTCTCGTATCTCGACGACGCTAATCAACCTGATGGAAGCACAAGACGTGAAATACGGCTTGGCGACTATGTGTATTGGTTTAGGCCAAGGTATTGCAACGGTATTTGAACGCCCATAGCGTTTACTGACTGTAATATTTGAAGGGTAATCTTTTGTGCAGCTATATTTATATAGCTGCACTTTTTATTGCTTGGCATCCAACAATGCATCGATTGTGTTCAGCGAACTCAACGAGAGAAAAACCAACCCTGACATCTATGCACAAAACGCATATATTCAATGTTGATGTTTCATTATTTTTTCTCGGATGATTCAACTAAAGTTACTTCAGTTTCCTAATATTCCTCCACGGAGCAGATCATGTTTAAAGCACTTGTACTAAACCAAGAAGACAAAAAAACTATCGCGTCAGTTTCTCAAATTGAAGAATCTCAATTACCAGAAGGTAACGTGAAGATTGATGTTAGCTACTCTTCTTTGAACTACAAAGATGGTTTGGCGATTACAGGTAAAGGGCGCATTGTTCGCAACTTCCCTATGGTTCCTGGTATCGACCTTTCTGGTGTGGTTTCACAATCTGATGACCCTCGCTACAAAGCAGGCGACGAAGTGGTTCTAACTGGTTGGGGTGTTGGTGAAGGTCACTGGGGCGGCATGGCTGAGAAAGCAAGCCTAAACGGTGACTGGTTAGTGCCGATGCCTAAAGGTCTAGACGCTAAGAAAGTAATGGCGATTGGTACAGCAGGCTTCACAGCAATGCTTTGTGTTCAAGCTATTGTCGATGCTGGCATCAAGCCTGAAGACGGTGAAATCCTAGTTACCGGCGCAAGTGGCGGTGTAGGTAGCGTATCTATCACTCTACTAAACCAACTGGGCTACAAAGTGGCAGCAGTGACTGGCCGTGCTTCTGTAAACGGTGAACTACTTAAATCACTAGGCGCGACACGTATTGTAGAGCGTGCTGAACTAGAAGAACCAGCTAAGCCACTAGAAAAACAACTGTGGGCTGGCGCTATCGATACGGTAGGCAGCAAAGTGCTTGCGAAAGTATTGGCGCAAATTGATTACAACGGTGCGGTTGCGATGTGTGGTCTAGCAGGCGGTTTTGACTTACCAACCACGGTAATGCCATTCATTCTGCGTAACGTTCGCCTACAAGGTGTTGATTCTGTAATGTGCCCTCGTGAAAAACGTATTAAAGCGTGGGAACAACTGGCTGAGCTACTACCAGAATCTTTCTACGCTCAAGCAACCAAAGAAGTGTCTTTAGACGGTGCAATTCAAGCAGCAGAAGACATCACTAACGGTCAAATCACTGGTCGCGTAGTCATTAAACTATAGGCTCTCAAACATAAAGTTATCAAACCTTAAGCAACAGCTTTAGGCTTGGATAACCCAAAACAACAAAGGGCTGATTTTTATCAGCCCTTTTGCGTTTTTGTCATTCAGGTCAAGTGAACTCAGACTCAGATCCGGTTAACCCAAACCGACATCCGCAATCCGTTTTTGAATCAACTCACCACACTCTTCTTTTACCACTCTTCTTAACCATTGTTGTGAAGCAGAAGAATCGCAACGCGAGTGCCAGATCAGTGAGTAATCAAACGGCATAAATTCAAATGGTAATGGCTTAACAACCAAGTCATAACGCTCTGCTACCAAATAAGCCAAATCAGCAGGCACAGTAATCACCAACGGCATTCTATCAACAATCGCCAATGCAGCTTCAAGGTGATAAGCACGCAACACCATTTTACGAGGCTGTTGATTGGCTAACGCGTTGTCTAATAAAGCCTTAACACCATCACTGATCGCAATCATCGCATGTGGGAGTGAAACATAGTCTTCAAGGCTTAAAGGTTGATCGGCTAATGGATGGTTTTTAGATAACAGACACGACACACCAACCGGCCCCAAGACTTCTTGATGAAGTGGTGCAATGCTGCCACTCGGACGACAGATCGCCATATCAACGCGTTCGGTGCTGAGCTGTTTAAACAAATGCTCATGCTGCAACGGAGCAAACTCCAAAGAGATATTGGGTGCTTGTTCATAAATCTTAGGCAACGCATAAGGCAAGATGGTTTGCATCGCATAATCGGTGGTAGCGATCAGAAAACGTTCGCTGCAATAGTAAGGGTCAAAGTCACTCGGACTCAGCAATTGGCGAAAAGACTCCAAAGGCTGATCAATACGCTGACTGATCTCGAGTGCTTTCTTGGTAGGAATAAGGTGCTGACCTTGACGTGTAAACAACGGATCGTTTAGTAATTCTCTTAAACGCCCTAATACTCGACTGGTTGCGGATTGGCTTAAGTTAAGACGAAGCGCGGCCTGGCTTACGCTGCCCTCTTCAATCAATACCTTTAAAGCGACCAATAAATTAAGGTCTCTACGATAGATGTCTTCTAATTCCACGCCACTTACCTAGCTGTATACGATTGCCATTAGTCACTAAGTTGTTTATAGCATGCTTTAGATAAAAAAAATCCCGCAATTACGCGGGGAAGCCCAAGAAAATTTGGGGATAGTGTCGGAATGTTGTCGTATCGGAATTCGCTTGCTGTATTCGGGTTAGTGCTCTTGCTCTTCGGCTATGCCTTGCCAACGGCGCATCTCTACCCAAATACCAATAATCGTTGCTACTATGCCAAAAATAGGCATCAGTGAGGTCTCTGTCGATGAGCGTAGTACTAACGCACAAAAAGAAATAAAACAGAGAACCGAATAAATTGTTAATCTATCTAATCCTGTCAACATCGCCACTCCTTAGCTAGTTGCCTTTGCTTCAAGTTGTTATCAACTTGTTAACTAAGTTATAGGAAATGATTCTGTTTGCCAAGCACTTATTGCATATTTTTTCTGCAGACGTATTATTCACTCGTTAGATAGATATAGAGATACAAACCATGACATTCAAACCTGAACTGGCAACCCATACTTTAGAAGCTGAAGGCCTGCGTTGCCCGGAACCAGTAATGATGGTCAGGAAGACAATTAGAAACATGCAGGATGGCGATGTGTTACTGGTAAAAGCTGACGATCCTTCGACAACTCGAGATATTCCGAGCTTTTGTCGATTCATGGATCACCAGTTGGTAGGCCAAGCAACAGAAACGTTGCCTTACCAGTATTTGATCAGAAAGGGATTGGAGGCGTAACGCCCCACCGACTATCAAGTATCAAAAAAGCCGCTCGTACCTTATGTTCTTAAACAGAACTCAGAGTACGAGCGGCTTTTTGTTTATTCGCTTCTAGATTTGTTTTGCAGATGCTCCAGCTGATGCTGAATTTCTCGGATATCTTTGCGCATCGGAATAATATGCGAGACCCGAATCCAAGCCTCTACCGCAAGTGCAGTCATGATGATGGCACCCGCGACCATTGGCAGCCACATGTCCGTCAACACCATGCCTAACAGTGTAAGTGCAAGACCAAAAGTAAATAGATAACTTTGGCTTTGTGGAGTAATACCCATATAACGCGTCAACATAATCATGCCCTCGTGTTCTTAACTCACAAGATTAAAATATCATGACAAGTATGACAGTTATATGTCCATTCGCTCGATAAACCCCACAATACTGTAAGAGTATGACCTACAACACATTACTCTACTGATTGAGTATAATAAGACTCAATACCACCTGTTAATAGAAAGCAGCAGCGATAGCTAAACCCACGAATAGCAAGGCTGTGATCTTACGAATCAGATCAAGAGGCATCTTATCAGCAGACAGCTTACCGATGATCACCACAGGCACATTTGCCAGCAACATACCAATGGTTGTACCCAGAATCACCCACGCTAATGCATCCGCATATTGAGCCCCTAGGATAGAGGTCGCAATTTGGGTTTTATCGCCGATCTCAGCAATAAAGAAAGCGATAAAACTGGCGACAAACGGTCCTCGGTTTGAGATCTGTTCATCGTCATCTAACTTATCGGGAATCAAAATCCAGCCAGCCATCGCAATGAAACTGACCACCAGCACCCACTTTAATACTTCAGGTGAAAGATAATCAGCAACCACGACCCCGAGCCATGCTGCAAGGGCATGATTGGCAATGGTGGCAAAGAAGATAGCTGCGATGATAGGTATCGGCTTGCGATATCGACTGGCTAATAAAAGAGATAGCAACTGAGTCTTATCACCGATCTCGGCTAAGGCGACAGTTGTAATTGAAATTGCTAAAACGCTCACGACATGCTCATTTGGGATGGGGATTATTATATTTAACCAAAGACAAACCTCGCGCCCCATCCCGGTTCACGATGCTTGTCTATGGTCTTGCTAAGCACCACCAAGGTGGTGGTTGCCTCGAACGCCATGATGATTTTGCATCAATTATGTTGACGAACGAACTCATTCAATAGGATATGAATAAGTAAGCTACTCCCCAAAGACCGCGAGATTTTAATAGCCCATGCTTTCAAACACAAGTGTCAAAGTTATCAAAATATCCACTTGTGCCGAAAAACAAACATTAAAGGCACAAAAATCCACTAAACGACATTTTAGACCACTAATTAAACAAGATTACCCCTACTCGCTTTACGAATATCTCGGTATACTCAGAGGTTATTTTTCTCATTCATTTAAAAGAATCGCGCGAACCTGACTATGCAAAAATACGATATCAAAACCTTCCAGGGAATGATCCTCGCGCTGCAGGATTACTGGGCTCAAAACGGTTGTACCATTGTTCAACCTCTAGATATGGAAGTAGGTGCAGGCACCTCTCACCCAATGACATGTCTACGAGCACTTGGCCCAGAGCCAATGTCTACAGCTTACGTTCAACCTTCTCGTCGTCCGACCGATGGCCGTTACGGTGAAAACCCGAACCGTCTGCAGCACTACTACCAATTCCAAGTAGCGCTAAAACCATCGCCAGACAATATCCAAGAGTTGTACCTAGGCTCCCTAGAGGTTCTTGGTGTTGACCCACTTGTTCACGACATTCGCTTCGTTGAAGATAACTGGGAAAACCCAACACTAGGCGCATGGGGCCTTGGTTGGGAAGTATGGCTAAACGGCATGGAAGTAACTCAGTTTACTTACTTCCAACAGGTTGGCGGCCTTGAGTGTAAGCCAGTAACTGGCGAGATCACTTACGGTATCGAGCGTCTAGCAATGTACATCCAGGAAGTAGATTCTGTTTACGACCTAGTATGGAACGTAGCACCAGACGGTTCTAACGTGACTTACGGTGACATCTTCCACCAAAACGAAGTTGAGCAATCGACGTACAACTTCGAGCACGCAGACGTAGATTTCCTATTCACTTTCTTCGATCAGTGCGAGAAAGAGTGTAAAGAGCTACTTGAGCTTGAGAAGCCACTTCCGCTTCCAGCTTACGAGCGCATTCTAAAAGCAGGTCACGCATTCAACATCCTTGATGCGCGCAAAGCTATCTCTGTAACAGAGCGTCAACGTTACATCCTTCGTATCCGCAACCTGACTAAATCAGTTGCTGAGGCGTACTACGCGTCACGTGAAGCGCTTGGCTTCCCAATGTGTAAGAAGGACAAATAATCATGGCGAAGAATTTTCTAATTGAACTGGGTACGGAAGAGCTTCCACCAACAGCACTTCGTTCTCTAGCAGAAGCGTTTGCTTCTAACTTTGAAGCAGGTCTTAAAACGGCTGAGCTTTCTCACGAAGGCATCAAGTGGTACGCAGCACCTCGTCGTCTAGCACTTAAAGTAACTGCACTGGCTGAAGGCCAAGCAGACAAAGTGGTTGAGAAACGTGGCCCTGCTGTTTCTGTGGCATTCGATGCTGAAGGCAACGCGACCAAAGCGGCACAAGGTTGGGCTCGTGGTAACGGTATTACTGTTGAGCAAGCTGACCGTCTGAAAACAGACAAAGGCGAGTGGCTTCTTTTCAAACAAGAAGTAGCTGGCAAACCCGTTCAAGAATTGGTGATGGACATTGCTGCGAAAGCACTGGCTGGCCTACCAATTCCTAAAGCAATGCGCTGGGGTAACTCAGACATTCAATTTATCCGTCCAGTAAAAACACTGACAGTACTACTAGGTGATGAGCTTGTTGAAGGCGAAATCCTAGGCGTAGCTTCTGCTCGTACTATCCGTGGCCACCGTTTCATGGGCGAACAAGAGTTCACAATCGACTCAGCTGACCAATACCCTGCGATCCTAGAAGAGCGCGGTAAAGTAATGGCAGATTACGAAGCGCGTAAAGCGATCATCCTTGCTGATTCGCAAAAAGCGGCAGCTGCGGTTGGCGGTACAGCTGACCTAGAAGATGACCTTGTTGAAGAAGTAACGTCTCTGGTTGAATGGCCAGTAGTACTGACAGCGAAGTTTGAAGAAGAGTTCCTAAAAGTCCCTTCTGAAGCTTTGGTTTACACCATGAAGGGTGACCAAAAGTACTTCCCTGTTTACGATGACAACAAGAAGCTACTACCGAACTTCATCTTCGTATCGAACATCGAGTCTAAAGAGCCTCGTCACGTTATCGAAGGTAACGAGAAAGTGGTACGCCCACGTCTTGCTGATGCTGAATTCTTCTTCAACACAGACCGTAAGCGCCCGCTTATCGACCGTCTTGCTGAACTAGACCAGGCTATCTTCCAGAAGCAATTGGGTACTATCAAAGACAAAACAGACCGCATCACAGAGCTTGCAGGCTACATTGCTGAGCAAATCGATGCTGACGTTGAAAAGTCTAAGCGTGCTGGCCTACTGGCTAAGTGTGACCTAATGACCTCTATGGTATTCGAATTTACGGATACTCAAGGTGTGATGGGCATGCACTACGCGACTCACGACGGTGAAGACGAGCAAGTTGCACTGGCACTTTACGAGCAATACATGCCTCGTTTCGCGGGTGACGATCTACCAAGCACTGGTATCTCTTCAGCAGTAGCAATGGCAGACAAGCTAGACACTATCGTAGGTATCTTCGGTATTGGCCAAGCACCAAAAGGTTCTGACCCATTTGCACTTCGTCGTGCGTCTCTAGGTGTGCTACGTATCATCGTTGAAAACGGCTACAACCTAGACCTAACCGATCTGATCGGCAAAGCGAAAGAGCTACTAGGCGACAAGCTGACTAACAAAAACGTAGAAGCTGACGTTATCGACTTCATGCTAGGTCGTTTCCGCGCATGGTACCAAGATGCTGGTTTCAGCGTTGATATCATCCAAGCGGTACTAGCACGTCGTCCAACTAAGCCTGCTGACTTTGACCAACGTGTTAAAGCGGTTTCTCACTTCCGTGAACTGGAAGCAGCAGAAGCACTAGCAGCAGCGAACAAGCGTGTAGGTAATATCCTTGCGAAATTCGATGGCGAGCTACCAGCTGAAATCGACCTAACGCTTCTTCAAGAAGACGCAGAGAAAGCACTGGCTGAAAACGTTGAAGTAATGACGGAAGCACTAGAACCAGCATTCGCAACAGGTAACTACCAAGAAGCCCTAAGCAAGCTTGCTGATCTACGTGAACCAGTTGATGCATTCTTCGATAACGTAATGGTTATGGCTGATGACGAAGCGCTTAAGAAGAACCGTCTAACGCTACTGAACAACCTACGTAACCTGTTCCTACAGATTGCTGACATCTCTCTACTGCAAAAATAAGCACAAGTGAGACAATTACTCTAAGTCATACTCTGAGTAATTAACGGTAAACACCCAAAGGGAAGCGAAAGCTTCCCTTTTTGTTTTTGTGAACCAAGCATTTGTTTGTAGAGGTCTTATTGATTAACTGAATGAAACAGCACTCAGACTGTAGAGGGCATTGTTTGCTATAACTGACCTGTTTATTCAGGGGAAGGGAACAATGAAAAAAACAGTACTCGCGCTTTCAATACTCGCACTCAGCGCATGCAGCCAAACCAGTGACAACAACCTATTACTGACAATTGATAACGACACTGTCGTATTCGAATCATCCGGTAAAGGCACCGTGATTGCAGAACAGGAACTCGCGAAAGGTAGCTATACCTTCTCTATCAGCGATACTCAAAATACCTGTGGCACCAACTATGCGCTGGCTGAAGAAAACCGCATCAAATTCAATAAACCCCTTCGCCTAGACGACTGCGCCGAGAAGTCTGAATTAGATATCAAGATCTTTCGCGCTAACACCTATCAGTTTATGCTCAACCCACAAACCAATGAACTGACCGTTCAGATAAAGCCGAAGCAACAACAAGTACAAAGCTTTGCTTGTCCGGTTCCTAGTGACGAACCAACCATCATCGACGTTGCTCAAACCTTTGATGATGGCACCGTGGTTAGAGACGCTCTTTCAGGCAAACAAGTCACAGTAACGAATGGCAGCGTCACCATGCAGCCAGCAGAAAATAGCCAAGGTGTTCTGCTGCTTGAGAAAGTAGAACCAGAAACCAAAGCTGACTTTAGTTGGGATAACGCCACGGTTTACTTCGTAATGACTGACCGTTTCCACAATGGTAATCCTGATAACGACAACAGTTACGGTCGCAGCCAAGATGGACAAGACGAAATCGGCACCTTCCACGGTGGTGACTTGGCAGGCTTAACCGAAAAACTCGATTACATAGAATCACTCGGTGCTAATGCTATCTGGATAACGTCTCCGTTAGAGCAAATCCACGGCTGGGTTGGCGGCGGTGATCGAGGTGACTTCAAACACTACGGCTACCACGGCTACTACCATCAAGATTGGACCAAGCTCGATGACAACATGGGCACCGAAGACGAGCTAAAAACCTTCATCGATACCGCGCATAGCAAAGGCATTCGTGTTGTTTGGGATGTGGTAATGAACCACACCGGCTATGCGACGCTTGCCGACATGCAAGAGTTTGATTTTGGTAAGCTCAACCTAACTGACGAAGAAGCCAAACAAACACTTGGCGAAAACTGGACAGATTGGCAACCTGCCAAAGGTCAGAACTGGCACTACTTCAACAACTACATCTCTTACAGCGACAAAGAAGCGTGGGAAAAGTGGTGGGGCAAAGCTTGGCTACGCAGCGATATCGGCGCCTATGACTCTCCGGGCTACAATAACCTCACCATGTCTTTGGCGCATCTGCCCGATTTCAAAACAGAGTCGACAGAGACAATCGGGCTGCCTAATTTCTATCGCAATAAGTCCACCAGCGCGACCGATGAACTCAAAACACCTCGTAACCATTTAATCACTTGGTTATCGGATTGGGTGCGCGAATATGGTGTCGATGGTTTCAGGGTCGATACCGCTAAACACGTTGAACTCGAAGCATGGGCAGAACTGAAAGAGAGCACCAACCAGGCACTTGCCGAGTGGAAACAGAACAACCCAGACAAGGCCTTGGATGACTTACCCTTCTGGATGACTGGCGAAGTATGGGCACACAGCGTGGTCAAATCAGATTACTTCGCTAACGGATTTGATTCGATCATCAACTTTGAATTCCAGAGTGATATCGCACCAAAGGCGCTCAAGTGCCTATCCGATCTTGATGCTGATTACCTTCGATACGCAGAGAAGATCAACAACGACAGCGAGTTCAACGTACTGAGTTACCTTTCGTCTCACGACACCTCGCTATTCTGGACACAACATGGCAGTGACTTTGCAAAACAAACCAAAGCTGCAAACGCGTTGATGCTGGCTCCCGGTGCGGTACAGATCTATTACGGCGATGAAATCGCCCGAGACTTTGGCCCAACGGGTTCTGATCCAATGCAAGGCACACGCTCAGACATGCCTTGGGATCAAATCACTGGCGAACGTGCAGAGCTGCTAGAACACTGGCAAGCGCTTGGCCAATTCCGCCAACGCCACCCAGCCGTTGCTCAGGGTAAGCACATCATCCGTAACAGCAAGGGCTACTATGCGTTCGAACGCCAATACCAAGATGACAAGGTATTAGTCGTTTATACCGGTTCGAACTAAACCTTCATTAACATAAACACCAGAAACTAAAGGGGAAGCTTAGGCTTCTCCTTTTTTTATCGCTAAAGGTACGTTCAATAAGCAAGCTGTCACTCATTAACCAAACATTATAGAAGTTTTTTACGTGTTAGAGCATTTGGCGCTATGCGTCGCAAAAACATTGCGGTATGTTCAAGGAATACACTGATGGCAGACATAAGGTCTGCCTTAATGACACGTAACAAGCAATCACAATGAATTAGGTAAAATTAGTAATGCAGTTCTCTAAGTTTGGCGAAAAGTTTAATCGATACTCTGGAATCACTCGTTTAATGGATGATTTGAATGATGGCCTGCGCACTCCTGGCGCTATCATGCTCGGTGGTGGCAACCCAGCCGCTATCCCTGCCATGCTCGATTACTTTAACCAAGCCAGTGCCGACATGCTCGCCAGTGGAGAACTCATCGCCGCCCTCGCCAACTACGATGGTCCGCAGGGTAAAGACAGCTTCATCAAATCGTTAGCGGCAATGCTGAAAGAGACCTACGGTTGGGACATCAGCGAGAAGAACATCAGCCTGACTAATGGCAGTCAAAGTGGCTTCTTCTACCTATTCAACCTGCTAGCAGGCCAACAGCCTGACGGCTCACATAAGAAAATCCTACTGCCGATCGCACCGGAATACATCGGCTACGGCGACGCGGGTATTGATGACGATATTTTTATCTCTTACCACCCAGAGATCGAACTGCTAGAAAACCGTCAGTTTAAATACCACGTTGATTTTGAACAACTAAAGGTTGATGACTCAGTCGCGGCTATCTGTGCATCTCGTCCAACCAACCCAACGGGTAACGTACTGACCGACGAAGAAGTGCGTAAACTGGATAAACTGGCGCGTGAAAACAACATCCCACTGCTGATCGACAATGCTTACGGCCTGCCGTTTCCTAACATCATCTTTGAAGATGTCGAACCGTTCTGGAATGAAAATACGATTCTGTGCATGAGCCTTTCTAAGCTTGGTTTGCCGGGTGTGCGTTGCGGTATCGTAATTGCGAGTGAAGAAGTAACACAAGCATTGACCAACATGAATGGCATCATTAGCTTAGCGCCAAACAGTGTTGGCCCTGCAATTGCCAATCACATGATTGAAAAAGGCGATTTACTGCGCTTAAGTAGCGAGGTAATCAAACCTTTCTATAAAGATAAGTCACTACGTGCAGTTGAACTGTTACAAGACGCTATCGACGACCCTCGCTTCCGTATTCACAAGCCTGAAGGCGCTATCTTCTTATGGCTATGGTTTGATGAGCTGCCGATCACCACAATGGAACTGTACGACCGCCTTAAAGCTCGCGGCGTATTGATTGTTCCGGGTGAATACTTCTTTATCGGCCAAGAAGACGAGTGGGATCATGCTCATCAGTGCCTACGTATGAACTACGTACAAGATGATGAAGCAATGCAGAAGGGTATTGCGATCATTGCTGATGAAGTGAAAAAGGCTTACTCAGAGCAGTAATAAGAGCTTTTAGCTTACTGTAGGCCAAATACAAAAAGAGCACCTCATGAGGTGCTCTTTCACTTTTACTTCCCGATATTTTTTAGCTCTAAGGAGCTAACAGTAATTAACCTTCTAGTAGGCTATTACCATTGATAGCAATCTTACGTGGTTGCATCGCTTCTGGGATTTCGCGTTCGAGGTCGATGTGAAGAAGACCATTTTCCATGCTTGCACCTACCACTTTTACGTAGTCAGCCAGTTGGAATTTACGCTCGAAATCGCGCTCTGCGATACCTTGGTATACGAAGGTTTTCTCTGCTTCTGCTTTACGCTCACCTTTCACAATTAGCATGTTCTCTTTCTGAGTCAGATCTAATTGGTCATCAGCAAAACCAGCGACTGCCATAGTAATACGGTAGTTGTTCTCGTCTTTTTGCTCGATGTTGTATGGAGGGTAACCGCCAGAAGAGTTCTTCGATGTATTCGCTTCCATCATGTTGAATAGACGATCGAAGCCGATTGCGTTGCGGTAAAGTGGAGTGAAATCTACAGTTCTCATAATGCTATCCTTTTAGTAAGCAATAGTCTTAGCTGCGAATTTTACTTGGATCTAACCTGTGTGTGACCCAGTAAACAGCTAAGAGATTCAATTCGCATTCCTCGGGTTTCACCTCTATTGGCGACAACGCTGGGACATGGCAATGAATCAATTTTTAAGTTGTGTGCTGCCAAAGTTATCCTCTATTGAGCGATACTTCGTTAGCGGTAATGAAGGTTCTGTTTCTTCTCTTGTAGAGCAAGACAGTCATCCTCTTCACAAATAGATATATGGATTGAGCAAAATAGTTTCAAGGGGTTATTTTCAATTATTTTTGCAACTCAATATTTTTCAATATCTTACAAACATAAAAAAGCACCATCCAAAGGATAGTGCTTTTTTATGATTTTAGTTTTTTGAGACGAAGCTATTTGGCTTTAGTTCAAGGAAGAGGCGCGGAGCATACGAATGTATGTGAGCACCTCTGACACAGAAATTAAGCCAAAGAGCGAAGTATCAAAGAGACTAAACGTCTAGGTTTGCTACTTTCAGTGCATTCTCTTCGATGAAGTTACGACGAGGTTCAACTTGGTCACCCATTAGCGTCGTAAACAACAAATCAGCACCAACAGCGTCTTCAATTGTTACTTGCATCATACGGCGAGTTTCAGGATCCATCGTGGTTTCCCAAAGTTGATCAGGGTTCATCTCACCTAGACCTTTGTATCGCTGTAGGCTTAGACCACGACGAGACTCTTTCACTAACCAGTTCAGAGCATCAACGAAGCTAGAAACTTCTTGAGTACGCTCACCACGCTTAATGTAAGCGCCTTCTTCAATCAAGCCATCAAGAGCTTCAGAAAGATCCGCTAGCTTACCAAACTCTTTAGAGTTAATAAGATCGATGCTTAGTAGGTGTTCATGAGTCACACCATGAGTACGAACCACAATCTTAGGAACGCTTAAGCCTAGCTCTTCGTGTTTTTCAACTTCAAGGCTGTATTGGCTTGCACCTACTTCTTTCGCGTTTAGCTGTTCAACAAGCTGCTTACCCCAAGCTTCAACTGCCGCGTCATCATGACACTGCTCGGCCGTTAGACGAGGAACGTAAATCAGTTCGTGAACCAATGCGCGTGGGTAACGGCGGCTCATACGATCAACAAGCTTGATGCCTGCATTGTATTGCTGAACAAGCTTCTCTAAACCTTCACCTGCAAATGCTGGCGCTTCAGGGTTTACGTGCAGTTCTGCGTTGTCTAAAGCCAAAGATACTTGATACTGGTTCATCGCATCTTCATCTTTAATGTACTGCTCTTGCTTACCTTTCTTCACTTTGTAAAGTGGCGGTTGAGCAATGTAGATGTAGCCACGTTCAATCAGCTCTGGCATTTGACGGTAGAAGAACGTCAGTAGCAGGGTACGGATGTGAGAACCATCGACATCGGCATCGGTCATGATGATGATGTTGTGGTAACGCAGTTTATCTGGGTTGTATTCGTCACGACCAATACCACAACCAAGAGCGGTGATTAGCGTTGCTACTTCTTGAGAAGACAGCATTTTATCGAAACGTGCTTTCTCTACGTTAAGGATTTTACCTTTCAGCGGTAGGATTGCTTGGTTCTTACGGTTACGCCCCTGCTTAGCTGAACCGCCAGCAGAGTCTCCTTCCACAATATATAGTTCAGACAGTGCAGGATCTTTTTCCTGACAGTCAGCAAGCTTACCAGGAAGACCCGCTAAATCTAATGCGCCTTTACGACGAGTCATTTCACGAGCTTTACGCGCTGCATCACGAGCACGTGCTGCATCAATAATTTTAGAACAAACTGTTTTCGCTTCACCTGGGTTCTCAATAAGGAACTCAGACAACTTCTCACCCATTGTAGATTCAACGGCAGACTTCACTTCTGAAGAAACCAGCTTATCTTTAGTTTGGCTTGAGAACTTAGGATCAGGCACTTTAACAGAAACAATCGCTGTCAAACCTTCACGAGCATCATCACCAGAGGTCGCAGTCTTCGCTTTCTTAGAGAAGCCTTCCTTGTCCATGAAGCTGTTCAGAGTACGCGTTAGCGCCGCACGGAAACCAGCTAAGTGAGCACCACCATCGCGTTGAGGGATGTTGTTGGTGAAACAGTAGATATTTTCTTGGTAGCCGTCATTCCACTGCATCGCAACTTCAACGGTAATACCGTCTTCACGCTCAGAGTTGAAGTGGAAGATTTTTTGGATGATTGGCGTTTTGTTGGTATTAAGGTGTTCAACAAACGCTTGGATACCGCCTTCGTATTCGAAGTGATCCATTTTGTCTTCTTCGCGCTCATCAATTAGCTTAATTGATACACCTGAGTTCAAGAATGATAGCTCACGTAGACGCTTAGCTAAAATGTCGTAATGGAACTCGATGTTAGTGAAGGTTTCTTCACTCGGCCAGAAACGAATCTCTGTACCTGTTTTATCCGTGTCACCCACAACCGCTAGTGGCGCTTGAGGCTCACCGTGGCTGTAGGTTTGAGTGTGGATTTTGCCACCGCGGTGGATAGTAAGAGTAACTTGCTTAGAAAGTGCGTTAACTACTGAAACACCAACACCGTGCAGACCACCAGATACCTTGTACGAGTTATCATCGAACTTACCACCAGCGTGAAGAACCGTCATGATTACTTCGGCTGCAGATACGTTTTCTTCTGGGTGCAATTCTGTTGGAATACCACGGCCGTCATCGCTCACAGACACAGAACTATCTTCATGGATAGTTACAATGATGTCATTACAGTGACCAGCTAGCGCTTCATCAATAGAGTTATCTACCACCTCAAAAACCATGTGGTGCAGACCGGTACCATCATCCGTGTCGCCAATGTACATTCCAGGACGCTTACGTACCGCATCCAGACCCTTCAGTACTTTAATACTCGATGAATCGTAATTATCTGACATAGTTACTCTCTGACTAATTATCCTTGCTCTATTTTGCCATGTTCCACATGAAACATCCTGCTATTTTCGTCATGCATATCTGCAATCTGATCAGCGGTAATAGAGCTTACAAAAACTTGAGCCTGGGTCGCCTTTAAACACTCAGCAAGACGTGCTCGGCGTTGGCTATCTAATTCGGAAGCGAAGTCATCTATCAAATAGATGCACTGCTTACCTGTCATTTGAGTGAGGTGTTGCCCTTGTGCTACTCGTAGCGCGCACACCATCAACTTCAATTGACCTCGTGACAAGACATCTTCCACTGGAGTGCCGTTCACTTTTATCTTCAGATCCGCTTTGTTTGGCCCACTAAAGGTGTAACCAAGCTGCTGATCCCTTTCAAAATTCTTTTCTAATATATCGGCGTACGGGGTGTCTTTGTCCCAGCCACGATAGTAGTTAATCTTTATCTCAAACTCAGGAAGGAAGGTCGCACAGATTTCTTCGGCGACTTCTTTGAGCTGATCAACGTAGGTGGCACGCCACTGACTGATGCTTTCTGCTAAACGGGCCAATTCTTGGTCCCAATAGCTCAGCTCTCGATAGTGCGTTGCCGTTTTCAATAAGGCGTTTCGCTGCTTATTGAGGCGCTTTACCCTGCCCCACGCATCATAAAAGCCCGACTCACTGTGGAAGACTCCCCAATCAATGAATGCTCGGCGATGCTTAGGTCCATCGGTTAGTAAATCAAACCCTTCAGGGTGAATCAACTGCAAAGGTAAGACTTGAGCTAACTGAGCCAACTTTTGCCCAGTTTGACCGCTTATTTTAACCTCTGTCGTGCCATCGCGCTGCTTATTAATGCCAATTGGCAGCTCAAATTGATCCGAGGTCATAAAACGGCCATGTACAAACAGCTCACTACACTCGTTTTGTATGATACGACCGGTAAGTGAACTCTTGAATGAGCGACCATGTCCGAGCAGATACACAGCTTCAAGGACACTGGTTTTGCCGCTTCCGTTAGCCCCTATAAGAAAGTTAAAGCCTGATGACGGTTGAATGTCACAGGCTTCAATATTTCTAAACTGCTTAACGATTAAGCGCGATAAAGGCATAACGTCTTCATATTAATCTTCAATCACGACTCGGTAGGTCAACATAGGGCTGCTTATAAGCGAATTGGCATAACAACGTACATCGCGCTGTCATCTTGTGCGTTCTCGATAAGAGCACTCGCATTGGCGTCTGACATTGAGATGCGAACCTGTTCACAACGCAGTGTGTTCAGAACATCCAATACGTAGCTTACGTTGAAGCCAATCTCTAGCGCGTCACCGTCGAAGTTAACATCGAGTACTTCTTCTGCTTCTTCTTGCTCTGGGTTGTTCGCGGTAATGCGCATCTCGCTATCCGCAAGGTTAACGCGAACACCACGGAATTTTTCATTCGATAGAATCGCAGCACGAGAAAATGCTGAACGTAATTCATCACAGCCAGCTTCAAGTGTCTTGGTGGTATTTTGCGGCATTACGCGGCGATAATCAGGGAAACGACCATCAACCAGCTTAGAAGTGAAGACATAGTTGTTCACTTCAGCTCGCACGTTAGAGTTACCAATTTGCAGTGTTACTGGCTGTTCAGGTGCATCCAATAGCTTCACTAACTCTTGAACACCTTTACGAGGAACAATGATCTGCTTCTGAGCAAAATCCGCACCCAGTTGTGCTTGAGATACTGCCATACGGTGACCATCGGTCGCTACGCTGCGCAGGATAGAGCCTTCAATCTCAAACAACATACCGTTGAGGTAGTAACGAACATCTTGGTTCGCCATTGAGAATTGTGTTTTCTCGATAAGACCGCGAAGTTCAGCTTGTGTCACTGACACTTCAACTTCACTGCTCCAGTCTTCAATATTTGGAAAATCTGCCGCAGGTAATGTTGCTAAAGAGAAGCGGCTACGACCAGAGCGAACCTGAATACGGTCACCATCCAATACCACCGTGATCACTGAGTTATCTGGCAATCCACGGCAGATATCTAGGAATTTACGTGAAGGTACGGTAATGCTACCCGCTTCGAAATCACCTTCAAGCGTTACACGGCTGATCAGTTCAACTTCTAGATCCGTCGCTGTCATCGACAACACGTTATCTTCTACTTTAATCAGTAGGTTTCCTAGAATTGGAAGCGTTGGCCTGCCACCGAGTGCGCCAGATACTTGTTGTAATGGCTTAATCAGGTGACTACGTTCAATGGTAAATTTCATATCTTGCTCTTACGGTCTAAATGGCACTGCGTAATAGTACGTGGCCAAGATTCTGCTTATTAAGGTTAAGAATACTGTGTATTAAGAAGAAAGGGTACGAATCAAGTTCGAATAATCTTCTTTAATGTCGTGGCTCTCTTCACGCAGCTGAGCAATCTTACGACAAGCATGCAGTACCGTCGTGTGGTCACGACCACCGAATGCATCGCCAATCTCAGGCAAGCTGTGGTTTGTTAGCTCTTTCGCCAGTGCCATCGCCAATTGACGTGGACGAGCAACAGAACGAGAACGACGCTTAGACAATAGATCAGCGACTTTGATTTTGTAGTACTCGGCTACTGTCTTTTGAATGTTATCAATAGTGACCAGTTTTTCTTGCAGTGCAAGTAGGTCACGCAGTGCTTCACGCACGAAGTCGATCGTGATCGGGCGGCCAGTGAAGTTTGCATTCGCAATAACACGGTTCAATGCGCCTTCCAGTTCACGAACGTTAGAGCGTAGACGCTTGGCAATAAAGAACGCCACTTCATCCGCAAGGTGAATTTGGTGGTCTTCGGCTTTCTTCATCAAGATCGCAACACGTGTCTCAAGCTCTGGTGGCTCAATCGCTACCGTCAAACCCCAGCCGAAACGAGATTTAAGACGATCTTCTACCCCGTTGATCTCTTTTGGATAACGGTCAGACGTTAGGATGATCTGTTGATTGCCTTCAAGCAGCGCGTTAAAGGTATGGAAGAACTCTTCTTGAGAACGCTCTTTATTAGCAAAGAATTGGATGTCATCGATAAGCAATGCATCAACACTACGGTAGTAGCGCTTAAATTCTTCGATCGCGTTGTTTTGCAGAGCCTTTACCATATCCTGAACAAAACGCTCTGAGTGCATGTAAACCACTTTCGCATTCGGCTTATTATCAACAATGGCGTTACCCACCGCATGCAACAAGTGCGTTTTACCTAAACCAGTGCCGCCGTATAGGAACAACGGGTTGTAGGCTGTACCTGGGTTATCAGAAACCTGACGTGCCGCAGCCAAACCGAGTTGGTTCGACTTACCTTCAACAAAGTTATTGAACTTATGTTTTGGGTTCACGTTTGAGCGGTGATTCAAGTCAACCGCGACAGGCTCTTCATCACGCCAGATATTATGGACAGGTTTGCGAGCTTGTAATTGCGCAGGTGCTGATGACTCAGCGGCCACATCAGCTGCAGTGCGAGTCTGAGTTGGTGTCGGTGTCGCAGGCTTTGGTGCAATCACACGCTTGCTTCCCACTTCAAAATGAAGATGTGGGATATCGTTACCGCAATATTCTTGCAGCAGACGGTTAATGCTATTTAGATACTTATCACGAACCCAATCGAGTACGAAACGGTTCGGTGCAAATAGAGTTAGAGTATTGTCATTGAGTTCCGCTTGTAACGGACGAACCCACATACTGAATTCTGTAGCTGGTAACTCTTCTTGAAGCTGTTGCAAACACTGCAACCAAAGCGAAGATGACACGGTGCCCTCACTCTATTTAAAGTAATATGAAATGACCGCTAATTTTACCTGTTGATAAGTCAGATCACCAGCAATTGATCACAGATCCAGTGAATAAGATCCAAGTTATTCACAATAAATTTGTAATTTATCGGTGGATCCACACATCTTGCCCCTAATTTACTCACACAATGATCCACTTATGCCCGGATCCTTGCTAGTTATCCCCAAATCGGGAATTCAATCTGGTTATGGTTAATAACATCTGGTTATTTATTCTAGTGAGCATTTTCCCAGTAACATCCAAACCCATAAATATAAGGAGTTACCAAATGAATAACTGGATTAAGGCTGCAATTGCGGCTATCGCACTCTCTGCTGCTACTGTTCAAGCTGCGACTGAAGTTAAAGTCGGCATGTCTGGTCGCTATTTCCCGTTTACGTTCGTTAAACAAGACCAGCTACAGGGTTTTGAAGTGGATTTATGGGATGAGATCGGTAAGCGTAACGATTACAAGGTTGAATACGTAACGGCAAACTTCTCTGGTCTGTTTGGTCTTCTTGAAACGGGTCGCATCGATACCATTTCAAACCAAATTACAATGACGGATGCACGTAAAGCGAAATACCTATTCGCAGACCCATACGTAGTAGACGGCGCACAAATTACCGTTCGTAAAGGTAATGACAGCATTAAAGGCATCGAAGACCTTGATGGCAAGACGGTTGCGGTAAACCTAGGCTCAAACTTTGAACAACTGCTTCGCAGCTACGACAAAGATGGCAAGATCAATGTAAAAACCTACGATACAGGTATTGAACATGACGTGGCACTGGGTCGTGCCGATGCATTCGTAATGGATCGCCTATCAGCACTAGAGCTTATCAAGAAGACTGGTCTACCATTACAACTAGCAGGTCAGCCATTCGAAACAATTGAAAACGCTTGGCCTTTCGTCGACAACGATAACGGCAAAAAACTGCAAGCAGAAGTAAATGAAGCATTAGCAGCAATGCGCGCAGATGGTACGCTAGAAAGTATCTCTCAGAAATGGTTTGGTGCGGACATTACTCAGAAGTAATTACTCACTTTCTCCATTCAAGGCCCACTGCTTTATACAGCGGTGGGCTTTTTGCTTTTGTGCACTGATTAAAAAACCTGATACAACAGTACTTACATATAGAACAACACTGCCAATAAAAATACGAGATAGATTATGGGATTTGACTTTAATTACATGCTAGAGCTGTTGCCAATACTACTGAAGTATTTAGGCACCACGATGGAGATGGCGACCTGGGGCTTGTTCTTTGCTCTGATCCTGTCTCTGATACTGGCGAATATTCGTGTATTCAAAATCCCAGTGCTCGACCAACTGAGCCAGCTGTACATTAGCTTCTTCCGAGGCACACCACTGTTGGTGCAGCTGTTCCTCCTTTATTACGGCTTACCACAAGTCTTCCCGTGGATGGTTGGGTTGGATGCCTTCAGCGCCGCTGTGATTGGCTTAACCCTGCACTTTGCCGCGTATATGGCAGAAAGTATTCGTGCCGCGATTATCGGTATTGATCGCAGCCAGATGGAAGCCAGCCTTTCGGTCGGTATGACAACCAGCCAAGCGATGCGCCGAGTGATCTTACCGCAAGCAACTCGCGTGGCACTGCCGTCGTTGATGAACTACTTCATCGATATGATCAAGTCGACTTCACTTGCCTTCACCCTAGGTGTCGCCGAAATCATGGCTAAAGCTCAGATGGAGGCTTCTTCAAGTTTCCGCTTCTTCGAGGCTTTCTTAGCAGTCGCACTGATTTACTGGGGCGTGGTGGTTATCCTCACTCGTATTCAAATTTGGGCCGAAGTGAAACTGAATAAGGCGTATGTACGATGATCAAATTACAAAGTATCCACAAGCAGTTTGGTGACACCGAAGTTTTGAAAGGGATCGACCTAGAAATCAAACAAGGTGAGATAATTGTCATCATAGGTTCAAGTGGTACCGGTAAGTCTACCCTACTGCGTTGTGTGAATTTTCTAGAGCAAGCCGATCAAGGCACGATTTCGATTGATGATATCAAGGTTGATACTCAGAAACACACTAAGGCAGAGGTGCTTGCACTGCGTCGTAAGACCGGTTTTGTGTTCCAAAACTATGCACTGTTCGCTCACCAAACCGCGAGACAGAATATTGCTGAAGGTTTAATTACCGTTCGTGGTTGGAAAAAACAGCAAGCCCATGAAAAAGCACAACAAATACTTGATGATATTGGCTTAGGTGACAAAGGTGATAGCTACCCAGCCGCGCTCTCTGGTGGCCAGCAACAACGGGTGGGTATTGGCCGTGCAATGGCACTACAACCCGAGCTTTTACTGTTTGATGAGCCGACTTCAGCGCTCGATCCTGAGTGGGTTGGCGAAGTGCTTAACCTAATGAAAAAACTGGCAAATCAGCATCAAACCATGCTGGTGGTTACCCATGAAATGCAGTTCGCGAGAGAGGTCGCAGACCGAGTGATCTTCATGGCTGACGGTCATATTATCGAGCAAGGATCTCCACAGGATATTTTTGGTAATCCACAGGATCCTAAATTAAAAAAATTCTTAAATAAGGTTGGGATCGACTAAGGATCCTTGTGATTTTAGTTATTCTACGTATAATCCCCCGACCGGAATTTTAGTTAACCCAATCATTGACACTTTTTGTGACAGTGATTACAATTCCGCCTCTTTGTTGAGAGGCGTCGGTTTTCCTTTCTTATATAAAGAAGAGAAAAAATGCCCACGCCGGGTTTAACAAAAACCTAAAACTACTGATCAGTAAGGTAATTACAATGAAACGCACTTTTCAACCTACAGTTCTAAAGCGTAAGCGTACTCACGGTTTCCGTGCTCGCATGGCTACTAAGAACGGTCGCGCAACAATCAATGCACGTCGTGCAAAAGGCCGTAAGCGTCTTTCTAAGTAATCTTTGATTATTTTGAATAAGCTAGCCTTCGGTCGGGAGTTACGCTTGTTAACTCCCGAACATTATCAAAATGTCTTCAAGCAAGCTCATCGAGCTGGCTCCCCTCATTTCACCATCATTGCCCGAAATAACTCTCTTTCAAATCCTCGTCTTGGATTAGCCGTTCCGAAAAAGCAGATTAAAACCGCCGTGGGTCGTAACCGATTCAAGCGTCTTACTCGTGAAAGCTTTCGTAACACTCAACACAAACTTCCTAACAAAGATTTTGTTGTAATCGCTAAGAAGAGCGCGCAAGATTTAAGCAATGAAGAAATGTTCAAGCTACTCGACAAATTATGGCTTCGCCTGTCTCGCCCTTCGCGTGGATAGCGCTAATACCCATCTATTTTTATAGATGGTTTATTAGTCCACTCATCGGCCCACGCTGCCGATTTACTCCAACCTGCTCTTTATATGCGATAGAAGCGTTGAAAGCTCACGGTTTTGTAAAAGGGTGTTGGTTATCAGGCAAACGTCTATTAAAATGCCATCCTTTGAACGAAGGGGGCTTTGACCCCGTTCCACCAGTCCAAAAACAAGACAGAGATAAATAACGATGGATTCTCAACGTAATATCCTGTTAATCGCATTGGCTTTGGTTTCTTTCCTACTGTTCCAACAATGGAACGTAGCTCAGAATCCAGCACCACAAGCGGTTGAGCAGGCACAATCTGGCAGCACCCTACCAGCGCCATCTTATGCAGATGATCTAGACCCGGCTCCTGGTCAAGTTGCTTCTTCTGCTAAAACTATCACAGTAACAACTGATGTACTGACTCTGTCAATTGATACGGTTGGTGGTGATGTCGTTAAAGCAAACCTAAACGATTACTCTGCTGAGTTCGATTCTGAAGATACGTTTGTTCTTCTTAAAAACGAACCAGGTCACCAATTTATCGCACAAAGCGGTCTAGTGGGTCCTCAAGGTATCGATTTAAGCAGCACAAACCGCCCAAGCTACACAGTTTCAGCAGACAGCTTCACGCTTGCTGATGGTCAGGATGAACTACGCATCCCGATGACTTACCAAGCGAACGGCCTTGATTACACGAAAACATTCATCCTTAAGCGTGGCAGCTACGCAATGGATGTTGAATACGATGTAGTCAACAACTCTGGTAACAACGCGACATTCGGCATGTACGCTCACCTGCGTCAGAACGTAATGGATGACGGCGGTAGCCTAACAATGCCAACTTACCGTGGTGGTGCTTACTCTACGGAAGATACGCGTTACAAAAAATACAGCTTCGACGACATGCAAGATCGCAACCTGTCTCTTAACCTAGCAAACGGTCAAGGTTGGGCAGCGATGATTCAGCACTACTTTGCAAGTGCATGGATCCCACGCGACGAAGCAGGCAGCAACCTTTACACTCGTGTAATTGGTAACCTTGGCGACATCGGTGTTCGCATGCCGAACAAAACCATCGCTACTGGCGACGAAGCAAACTTCAAAGCAACGCTTTGGGTTGGTCCTAAACTTCAAGACCAAATGGCTGCTGTTGCACCTAACCTAGACCTAGTAGTTGACTACGGTTGGTTATGGTTCATTGCTAAACCACTTCATACTCTGCTTTCGTTCATTCAAGGCATCGTTGTGAACTGGGGTCTGGCAATCATCTGTCTAACTTTCATCGTTCGTGGTGCTATGTACCCACTAACGAAAGCTCAGTACACGTCTATGGCGAAAATGCGTATGCTTCAGCCTAAGCTGACTGCAATGCGTGAGCGTATCGGCGACGACCGTCAACGCATGAGCCAAGAAATGATGGAGCTTTACAAGAAAGAGAAAGTAAACCCACTAGGTGGCTGTTTACCTATCCTTCTGCAAATGCCTATCTTCATTTCGCTATACTGGGCACTAATGGAGTCTGTTGAACTGCGTCACTCACCGTTCTTCGGTTGGATTACTGACCTTTCAGCACAAGACCCATACTACATCTTGCCACTTCTGATGGGTGCTTCAATGTTCCTAATCCAGAAGATGAGCCCGACAACTGTAACGGATCCAATGCAGCAGAAGATCATGACCTTTATGCCGGTTATGTTCACATTCTTCTTCCTGTTCTTCCCTTCAGGTCTGGTTCTATACTGGCTAGTATCGAACATCGTAACTCTGATTCAGCAAACGCTTATCTACCGCGCGCTGGAAAAGAAAGGCTTACATTCTAAGTAAGTTCGATAATAGAAAGAGACAAAGAAAGGCGACCAAAAGGTCGCCTTTTTGTTTTTAGCTGATTACAATTCAGCTAATTGATTAATCGTGAGCGCCCCTTTTTGGCTTTCACATGCTAGCAGGCACAACTATGACTACAGATACGATTGTTGCTCAAGCGACTGCACCCGGCCGTGGCGGCGTCGGTATTATTCGCGTTTCAGGCCCACAAGCAGCCCAAGTTGCGCTTGAAGTTACCGGCAAAGTACTGAAACCACGTTACGCTGAGTACACCCCTTTTAAATCTCACGATGGTTTAGAGCTAGACCAAGGCATCGCGCTTTACTTTCCTAACCCGCACTCGTTTACCGGTGAAGACGTTTTAGAGCTGCAAGGCCACGGTGGTCCTGTGGTAATGGATATGCTCATCAAGCGCATCCTCGCTATTCCAGGGCTACGCGCAGCACGCCCAGGTGAGTTCTCGGAGCGTGCCTTCTTGAACGACAAGATGGATTTAACCCAAGCAGAAGCGATTGCTGACCTCATTGATGCCAGTTCAGAAGAAGCGGCGAAATCAGCTCTGCAATCGTTGCAAGGTGAGTTCTCGAAACGCATTAATACGCTGGTGGACTCTCTGATTCACTTACGCATCTATGTTGAAGCCGCTATCGACTTCCCAGAAGAAGAGATTGATTTCCTTGCTGACGGTAAAGTAAGTGCTGACTTACAAGCTATCATCGACAACCTCGAAGCGGTTCGCCAAGAAGCCAATCAAGGTGCCATCATGCGTGAAGGTATGAAGGTGGTGATTGCAGGTCGTCCTAATGCCGGTAAGTCGAGCTTACTGAATGCATTATCGGGTAAAGACTCCGCGATTGTGACTGATATTGCAGGTACAACCCGTGATGTACTGCGTGAACATATCCATATTGATGGTATGCCACTGCACATTATTGATACCGCAGGCCTGCGTGAAGCCTCGGATGAAGTCGAAAAAATCGGTATTGAACGCGCTTGGGAAGAAATTGCTCAAGCCGATCGCGTTTTATTTATGGTCGATGGCACCACTACCGATGCAACCGACCCGAAAGATATCTGGCCAGATTTCGTTGATCGTCTGCCGAATAACATCGGAATGACCGTGATTCGTAACAAAGCCGATCAAACCGGTGAAGATCTCGGGATTTGCCATGTTAATGATCCAACTCTGATTCGACTATCAGCAAAGACGGGACAAGGCGTTGATGCACTACGTAATCACTTAAAAGATTGCATGGGCTTTGCTGGTGGCAATGAAGGTGGCTTCATGGCACGTCGTCGCCACTTAGATGCCCTAGAACGCGCATCTGAGCATCTAGATATTGGCCAGCAACAGCTCGAAGGCTATATGGCAGGGGAAATCTTGGCAGAAGAACTGCGTATAACGCAGCAACACCTTAACGAGATTACTGGTGAATTCAGTTCCGATGACCTACTCGGCCGTATCTTCACCTCTTTCTGTATTGGTAAATAACCTTTAAAGGCCGGCTCATGCTGGCCTTTTTCTTTAGTAAGGACAGCTTAATGATCCACATTATTACAGGCAGCACCTTAGGTGGTGCAGAGTACGTTGGCGATCACCTTAATGATCTTCTTGAAGAGCAAGGCCACGAGATCACCCTTCATAATCAGCCTGAATTCGATGATATTCCCCAACAAGGCTTTTGGTTGCTGGTGACTTCAACTCATGGTGCGGGTGAATTTCCAGATAATATTAAGCCGTTTATCGACGCATTGACCCAGCAATCTCCAGATTTAAGCCCGGTTCGCTTTGCTGTCGTGGCGCTTGGTGATTCGAGTTACGATACCTTCTGTTTGGCGGGAAAATCAGTCCACAGCCAGATGAAAGAGCTCGGTGCTCAGCCTATTTCTGACTGTTTTACCATCGATGTATTGGAAACTCCGGTACCAGAAGACGCAGCAGAAGCTTGGTTCAACGATCATAGCGACCAGTTTTAACCTCTCTCCTCTCTCAAAAAGCGGCTTATGCCGCTTTTTTTGTCTCTGAACATCGTGATTGTGAATAACTTTTTTTCAAAAACATCGAAAATTAGCGATCTATTTTCAATTTCTGCTGTGGATAAGATCATACATATACGGTGATTAACCTATAGTTATCCAAATAACAAGTTTTAGGCTAATTTCCTCCTGTGAATAAGTAGCCATTTTGATCCCAGCTAATCCTCATCCTGATCAAAGTTAGATCACATCATTTGATCCAAAAAAGATCCATGATCTCGTTGATCATTTCCGACTTATCCACAGATACCCTCGATCCTAATAATAGATCTAATAAAAGATCTCCTTAAAGATCTTATCTATATTAATTAAAAACAGCTTTTTCGAAAAATCCCAAAAACGTTTTCTCAGGCTATGAAAACAGGTAGAATATCGCTCCTTTTTATCAATCTAGAAAACGTTTGAATACCTGAGGTCGGTTCATGCTTTATCACGAAAAATTTGACGTCATCGTTGTTGGTGGTGGCCATGCAGGAACGGAAGCCGCACTCGCATCTGCACGTACTGGTCAAAGTACGTTATTACTTACTCATAATATCGATACACTAGGACAAATGTCTTGTAACCCAGCCATTGGCGGGATCGGTAAGGGCCACTTGGTAAAAGAGGTCGATGCAATGGGTGGATTAATGGCGCAAGCTATTGATCATGCAGGTATTCAGTTCAGAACATTGAACGCATCAAAAGGCCCTGCGGTTCGTGCTACTCGTGCACAAGCTGACCGCGCACTGTACAAAGCCTTTGTTCGTAACGTTCTTGAAAACACGCCAAACCTGACTTTGTTCCAACAGTCGGTTGATGACTTGATCGTTGAACAGGATCAAGTGGTAGGTGTGGTAACGCAGATGGGCCTTAAGTTCCGCGCAAGCGCTGTGGTTCTGACTGTGGGCACATTCCTAGGCGGCAAGATCCATATTGGTATGGAAAGTTCTTCAGGTGGCCGTGCTGGTGATCCACCATCGATCGCACTGGCTGACCGTCTTCGTGATCTTCCATTCCGAGTTGATCGCCTGAAAACAGGTACTCCTCCTCGTATCGATGCGCGTAGCGTTGATTTTTCTGAGCTTGAGGTTCAGCACGGTGATAACCCGACGCCTGTTTTCTCGTTCATGGGCAGCCGAGCTCAACAACCTCGTCAAATTCCATGTTACATCACGCATACCAATGAAAATACGCATGACGTAATTCGTGCCAACCTTGATCGCAGCCCTATGTACGCGGGTGTGATTGAAGGCATTGGCCCTCGTTACTGCCCTTCGATTGAAGACAAAGTAATGCGTTTTGCTGACAAGAACAGTCACCAAATTTTTATTGAGCCAGAAGGTCTAACGACTCACGAGCTATACCCGAATGGTATCTCTACCAGTCTGCCGTTTGATGTACAGGTTCAAATTGTTCGTTCGATGAAGGGCTTTGAAAATGCTCATATCGTTCGCCCTGGCTATGCGATTGAGTACGATTTCTTTGATCCTCGCGACCTTAAGCTGACTTACGAAACTAAGTTTATCAAAGGTCTATTCTTTGCGGGTCAAATCAACGGTACCACTGGCTATGAAGAAGCGGCTGCACAAGGCTTGATGGCCGGTCTGAATGCAAGTTTGTTTACTCAAGGCAAAGAAGGCTGGAGTCCACGTCGTGACCAAGCTTACATGGGCGTGCTTATCGACGACCTATCTACCATGGGTACCAAAGAACCTTACCGCATGTTTACGTCTCGCGCGGAATACCGTCTGCTGCTTCGTGAAGACAACGCCGATATCCGCTTGACTGAAAAGTCGCGTGAACTTGGCCTTGTTGATGACGCTCGTTGGGCTCGTTTCAACGAGAAGATGGAAAACATGGAGAAGGAGCGTCAACGTCTGAAAGAGACTTGGATTAATCCAAAATCTGAAGATATTGATCAACTGAACCAAATTCTGAAAACACCAATGTCTCGTGAAGCGAGCGGTGAAGATCTTCTTCGTCGCCCTGAAATGACTTATTCACAGTTAACCGCATTGGATCGTTTTGGTCCTGCACTGGAAGATCAACAAGCGTCTGAGCAAGTTGAGATCCAAGTGAAGTACGATGGTTACATTCAGCGTCAACAAGACGAAATTGAAAAATCACTGCGTCATGAAAACACCAAACTGCCTGCTGATATCGATTACAGCAAGGTAAAAGGACTTTCTAACGAAGTGGTTCTTAAACTAACGACAGCTAAGCCTGACTCAATTGGTATTGCTTCGCGAATTTCAGGTATCACACCTGCAGCAATCTCAATTCTGTTGGTTTACTTGAAAAAACACGGCCTGTTGAAAAAAGGTGAGGAAGCATAATGAGCGCATTACGCGAAAAACTGGATCACCTTATTGGCCAGACTGAACTTGAAGTATCTGAAAAACAACGTGGCCAGTTGGTTGGCTACGTTGAGTTACTGAACAAGTGGAACAAAGCTTATAACCTAACATCAGTTCGTGACCCACAAGAAATGATGGTGAAACATATCTTAGATAGCATCATTGTTAGCACTCACTTACAAGGTAAGCGCTTTATCGATGTGGGTACGGGACCTGGTCTTCCTGGGATTCCGCTCTCAATCATGAATCCAGACTGCGAGTTTTACTTGCTAGACAGCCTAGGTAAGCGTATTCGTTTTATCAAACAGGTGATTCATGAGCTGGGTATCGACAACGTGGTACCGGTTCAAAGTCGCGTTGAAGAATTTCAACCAGAAGAAAAGTTTGATGCAGTGCTCAGTCGTGCATTTGCGTCAATGACAGACATGGTAGAGTGGTGTCACCATTTACCTAAAGAGCAATCCGGTGTATTTTTGGCTCTTAAGGGACAACATCCTAGAGACGAAATCGACCTGTTACCTGAATGGTGTTCAGTGACAGACATTAAAGCTTTGCAAGTGCCAGAGCTTGATGGAGAGCGTCATCTAGTTACTTTATCGCGTCAGGGATAATCAGCGAGGCCATAGTGGGTAGAATCGTAGCAATTGCCAACCAGAAGGGTGGCGTAGGAAAAACAACAACTTGCATTAATTTAGCAGCATCAATGGCGGCAACAAAACGCAAGATATTGGTTGTTGACCTCGATCCTCAAGGTAATGCCACTATGGCGAGCGGTGTCGACAAGTATCAAGTTGAAGCAACAGCTTACGATTTGTTGGTTGAAGACACCCCATTTGATGAGGTGGTTTGCCGGAGTACATCTGGCAATTATGACCTCATCGCCGCGAACGGTGATGTTACTGCGGCAGAAATCAAGCTGATGGAAGTGTTTGCTCGTGAAGTTCGTTTAAAAAATGCACTCGAACCCATTCGCAATAACTATGATTTCATCTTTATTGATTGCCCGCCCTCATTAAACCTTCTTACAATCAACGCGATGGCTGCGGCCGACTCCGTATTGGTTCCTATGCAATGTGAATACTTTGCTTTGGAAGGTTTGACTGCATTGATGGATACCATCAGTAAGCTAGCGGCTGTTGTAAACGAGAACCTGAAGATCGAAGGTCTTCTGCGTACTATGTACGATCCTCGCAACCGCTTATCGAACGAAGTATCTGATCAACTCAAAAAACACTTTGGTAGCAAAGTCTACCGAACTGTGATCCCTAGAAATGTGCGTCTGGCAGAAGCCCCGAGTCACGGCAAGCCAGCAATGTACTACGACAAATATTCCGCAGGAGCTAAGGCTTACCTTGCTCTTGCTGGCGAAATGTTGCGTCGTGAAGAAGTCCCAGTATAGGTCCAACCAAAGGAATTCGCTCAATGTCTAAGCGTGGTTTAGGAAAAGGGCTAGATGCATTGCTTGCAACTAGCTCATTGGCTCGTGAAAAACAGCAAGTTGCTTCTCATAGTCAGGCGTTGTCGGCTGATGGTGAGCTTATTGAACTGGCTGTTGGTTGCTTGAAGCCTGGTGTATATCAACCGCGTAAGGATATTGCGCCTGAAGCGCTAGAAGAGCTGGCAGCATCAATTCAATCTCAAGGCATTATCCAACCGATCGTAGTTCGCCCATTGGCGCACGACCAGTTCGAGATTATTGCTGGTGAACGTCGTTGGAGAGCGGCTCGTCAAGCTGGCCTTAAACAAGTGCCATGTTTGGTCAAGAGAGTCGAAGACAAAGCCGCTATCGCGATGGCGTTGATTGAGAATATTCAGCGTGAAGATCTGAATGTTATCGAAGAAGCACAAGCGCTAGAGCGACTACAGAACGAATTTGAGCTGACACACCAACAAGTCGCTGATGTAATCGGTAAATCGAGAGCTACGGTGAGTAACTTATTACGTCTAAATCAGCTCGAAAATGAAGTAAAAGGTTTAGTTTCCAATAAACAACTGGAAATGGGGCATGCTCGAGCACTGCTTGCGCTTGAAGGTGATACCCAGGTTGAAGCAGCAAACACTGCGGCAACCAAAAAAATGACCGTGCGTCAAACTGAGCAACTTGTCAAAAAGTGCTTAAAACCAGACGTTGAAGGTGAATCGAAGCCTGAAGACACCGAAGCTATCGAACTTTCACGAAGACTCACGGAAAAATTGCAAGCAAACGTTTCAGTTACTCGTTCTGTTAGCGGTAAGTCAAAAGTGACAATTACTCTTGATGAGCCTCACAAATTAGAGCAACTTATTGCTAAACTAGAGTACTAAATGAGATAATTGATTTAGGTCAATTATGTAATAAACAAGTAATTTCGTACAAAAGTTGTAGGTTTGTATGCAAAAATGTAAATGATTGCTGCATTGTTATTGCAATCAATTTGGCTGAACGTATAATTTTCGCCAATTTCTCAGCACGCTTTTAAGCGAGTAGTAAAGAAGGCTTAAAAGAGGAACGAATACATGGTAGCGGCGTTAGCAAGACCAGGACGAGTGCTTGCAAAGCAAATGTTATTGATCGAGCTTAGCGCGGTTATATTAGTGGCGATAGGGTTAGGTTTAGCTGTTAATCCTGATTGGGGTTTTGCTGCATTAATCGGTGGCGGTATTTTTGTCATCGCAAATGCAGTTTTTTGTGTGTGTGCTTTCCTATTTAGTGGAGCTCGCGCAACTAAGTTAGTTGCGGCGTCGTTCTATGCAGGCGAAGCGCTAAAAATCCTTATCACAGTTCTACTATTCTCTATTGTCTACATGTATATGCAGGTGGAATTAGTTCCCCTCAAACTGACCTATTTACTGGTTCTAGGTATTAATATCTTTGCGCCAGTGCTTTTCATTAACAATAAAAAATAGGATGAGTTATGGCTGCGCCAACAGCATCCGGATACATTGAGCACCACTTACAAAACCTTTCTTTAGCTAAGTTTGGTCTTGTAGAGGAGACAAGTTTCTGGAACGTACATATAGACAGTCTGTTTTTTTCGGTGTTGACAGGGATTTTATTCCTTTGGGTTTTTCGCTCAGTCGCTAAGAAAGCAACAGTAGGTGTACCTGGTAAGCTTCAGTGTTTTGTTGAAATGGTAGTTGAATTCGTTGATGGCAACGTTAAAGACACTTTCCATGGCCGCAACCCTCTGATTGCTCCATTAGCACTGACTATATTCTGCTGGATTATTTTAATGAACTTGATGGACTTAGTGCCTATCGATTTCTTACCATATCCTGCGGAGCATTGGCTAGGTATCCCTTATTTGAAAGTGGTTCCTTCAGCTGATGTTAATATAACCATGTCAATGGCCTTAGGTGTTTTTGCTCTGATGATCTACTACAGCATCAAAGTAAAAGGCTTAGGTGGATTCGCCAAAGAACTTGCTTTACATCCATTTAATCACCCAATCATGATCCCGTTTAACCTACTGATTGAAGTGGTATCGCTACTCGCGAAGCCTCTATCACTTGGTATGCGTCTATTCGGTAACATGTTCGCAGGTGAGGTTGTATTCATTCTTTGTGCGGCAATGCTACCGTGGTATTTACAATGGGTAGGCTCTCTACCTTGGGCTATCTTCCATATCTTGGTTATTTTGATTCAAGCATTTGTTTTCATGATGTTAACAATTGTTTATTTATCAATGGCTCATGAAGATGGCGATCACTAAAAATTTTTAAGTTTTATTCTAACTATTAATGTTAATCGGAGAACGTAAATGGAAACTGTACTAAGTTTTTCAGCAATCGCTGTTGCTATTATTGTTGGTCTTTGTGCCGTAGGTACTGCAATTGGTTTTGCTATTCTTGGTGGTAAATTCCTAGAAGGCGCTGCGCGTCAACCTGAAATGGCTCCAATGCTACAAGTTAAGATGTTCATCATCGCTGGTCTACTGGATGCTGTTCCAATGATCGGTATCGTAATCGCACTACTATTCACGTTTGCTAACCCATTTGTTGGTCAACTAGCAGGCTAATTAACTGTTAATTAGTTAATTAAATTTTTGTAGTTGATTCTTAACGAGGGGTAGCTGTTGTGAATATGAACGCAACTCTGTTAGGTCAAGCAATTGCTTTTTCTATGTTTGTTTGGTTCTGCATGAAATATGTATGGCCACCAATCATGCAAGCAATTGAAGAGCGTCAGAAAAAAATTGCTGACGGTCTAGTAGCCGCTGAACGCGCTGCTAAAAACTTGGATCTAGCACAAGCCAACGCTTCTGACCAATTGAAAGAAGCGAAGCGCACCGCAACTGAGGTTATTGAACAGGCAAATAAACGCAAGGCTCAAATTATTGATGAAGCTCGCGAAGAGGCTCAGGCAGAACGCCAGAAAATCTTAGCGCAAGCGGAAGCCGAAATTGAAGCTGAGCGCACACGTGCCCGTGATGACCTGCGCAAACAAGTCGCAACTCTGGCAATTGCTGGTGCTGAGAAAATCCTTGAGCGTACAATCGATAAAGATGTACACGATGATCTTCTTAACAACATTACTGCAAAACTTTAAAGCAAGGGGCTGTATATGTCTGATTTGACTACAATCGCACGCCCCTATGCTAAAGCAGCGTTTGACTTTGCGGTAGAGAAAGGTGAGCTAGACCAATGGGGTCAGATGCTTACTTTTGCTGCCGAAGTGGCACAAAATGATGATGTTCACAATTTCTTAAGCAGCTCTCAAACTGCTGAAAAATTAGCTGAAGTATTCATTGTAATTTGTGGCGAACAATTTGATGAATTCGGCCAGAACTTGATAAAAGTAATGGCAGAGAATGGCCGCTTAATGGCTTTTCCTGATGTTTGCAAAGAGTTCTTATTGCTCAAACAAGAGCACGAGAAAGAGATCGACGTTGAAGTCACTTCAGCGGTTGAACTTTCTAAAGAACAACGCGCAGAGATCAGCAGCAAATTGGAACAGCGCTTAGCGCGCAAAGTTCAGCTGAATTGCAGTATAGATGAGACTCTACTAAGTGGAGTTATTATTCGAGCCGGAGACCTAGTCATCGATAACTCAGCGCGCAGTCGTTTAGACCGCCTGAGCGATGCATTGCAGTCTTAATGGGGATTGGAGCATGCAACTTAATTCCACTGAAATTAGCGATCTAATTAAACAACGTATTGAATCTTTCGACGTTGTTAGTGAAGCTCGCAATGAAGGTACTATCGTTTCGGTAAGCGATGGCATCCTTAGCATTCACGGCCTAGCGGACGTGATGCAAGGTGAAATGATTGAACTACCGGGTGGCCGTTACGCGCTAGCACTTAACTTGAACCGTGATTCGGTTGGTGCTGTTGTAATGGGCCCATATGCTGACCTACAGGAAGGCATGAAAGTTACAGGTACGGGTCGTATTCTCGAAGTACCAGTAGGTCCTGAAATGCTTGGTCGTGTGGTAAACACGCTAGGTGAGCCAATTGATGGTAAAGGTCCTATTGATGCGAAATTGACTTCGCCTGTAGAAATTATCGCACCAGGTGTAATCGACCGTAAATCGGTAGATCAACCTGTTCAAACTGGTTACAAGTCAGTTGACTCAATGATCCCTATCGGTCGTGGTCAGCGTGAACTTATTATCGGTGACCGTCAGACTGGTAAAACAGCGATGGCGATCGATGCGATTATTAACCAAAAAAATTCTGGTATTTTCTCTATCTACGTTGCAATCGGCCAAAAAGCGTCGACTATCGCTAACGTAGTTCGCAAACTAGAAGAGCACGGCGCACTAGCAAACACTGTTGTTGTTGTTGCATCGGCTTCTGAATCTGCAGCGCTGCAATACCTTGCACCGTATGCTGGTTGTGCGATGGGTGAATACTTCCGTGATCGCGGTGAAGATGCACTGATTGTTTATGATGATCTATCTAAGCAAGCTGTCGCTTACCGTCAGATCTCACTACTGCTTAAGCGTCCACCAGGTCGTGAAGCGTTCCCTGGTGATGTTTTCTACCTTCACTCTCGTCTACTAGAGCGTGCTGCTCGTGTAAGCGAACACTACGTAGAAGAATTCACTAAAGGCGAAGTGAAAGGCAAGACGGGTTCTTTAACTGCTCTTCCTATCATCGAAACGCAAGCTGGTGACGTATCTGCATTCGTACCGACGAACGTAATCTCGATTACCGATGGTCAGATCTTCCTACAAACTGAGCTATTCAACGCGGGCGTACGTCCAGCTGTTGACCCTGGTATCTCAGTTTCTCGTGTAGGTGGTTCGGCGCAGACTAAAATCATCAAGAAGCTATCTGGCGGTATCCGTACTGCTCTAGCTCAATACCGTGAACTTGCAGCATTTGCTCAGTTCTCTTCGGATCTTGATGAAGCGACTAAGAAGCAGCTAGACCATGGTCAAAAAGTTACAGAACTGATGAAGCAGAAGCAATACGCTCCTATGTCTGTATTTGACCAAGCTCTAGTAATCTTCGCTGCAGAGCGTGGATACCTTCAAGACGTTGAACTTTCTAAAGTTCTAGACTTTGAAGCTGCTTTACTGTCGTTTGCTCGTGGTCAATATGCCGATCTAGCAACACAGATCGACACAACGGGTGCTTTCAATAAAGAAATCGAAGCTGAGCTGAAGAAGCTTGTTGACGATTTCAAGGCAACCCAGACCTGGTAATTGGTAGGTGGTCTTAGGGCCACCTCATACCATTAACGGAGAGTAACGATGGCCGGCGCAAAAGAGATACGTAATAAAATCGGTAGTGTTAAAAGCACACAGAAGATTACGAAAGCAATGGAAATGGTAGCAGCTTCAAAAATGCGTCGTTCTCAAGACGCAATGGAAGCTACTCGTCCATATGCAGAAACAATGCGTAAAGTGATCGGTCATTTGGCTAATGGTAGCCTCGAGTATAAGCATCCTTATCTTGAGGAACGTGAAGCCAAACGTGTTGGTTACATCATCGTTTCTACAGACCGTGGTCTTTGTGGTGGTTTGAACATTAACTTGTTCAAAAAAGCCATGAACGACATGAAAGATTGGTCTGAGAAAGGTGCTGACGTTGAACTTGCAATTGTAGGTTCAAAAGCGACAGCATTTTTCAACAACAGCGGCGCGAAAGTAGCAGCTCAAGTTTCTGGTCTGGGCGATCGCCCAAGCCTTGAAGACTTGATTGGCTCTGTAAGCGTTATGCTGAAGAAATATGATGAAGGCGAATTGGATCGCCTGTTCGTAGTGTTCAACAAGTTTGAAAACACTATGGTACAAGAACCAACGATCGATCAATTACTTCCTTTGCCTAAATCAGACAGCGAAGACATGAAACGCGATCATGCTTGGGACTACATTTATGAGCCTGAGCCAAAACCACTACTAGATGCACTACTGGTTCGCTACGTCGAATCTCAAGTATATCAAGGTGTGGTCGAGAACCTTGCTTGTGAGCAAGCGGCTCGAATGATTGCTATGAAATCAGCAACAGATAACGCTGGTGACATTATTGATGACTTAGAACTTGTGTACAACAAAGCGCGTCAAGCGGCAATTACACAAGAACTTTCTGAGATCGTTTCAGGCGCAGCTGCGGTTTAAGCTTAGGTAAAACTAAATAGTTAGAGGATTAACGATGGCTACAGGTAAGATCGTACAGATCATCGGTGCGGTAGTCGACGTAGAGTTCCCACAGGGTGAAGTACCTCGTGTATACGACGCTCTGAATGTTAATGAAGTACAAGAACGTCTAGTTCTTGAAGTTCAGCAACAACTTGGCGGTGGCGTAGTTCGCGCAATCGTAATGGGTAGCTCTGATGGTTTACGTCGTGGTTTGACAGTTGAAAATACTGGCGCTCCAATCTCAGTACCAGTAGGTACTAAGACATTGGGTCGTATCATGAATGTCCTAGGTGACGCGATTGATGAGTGTGGCGAGATTGGTGCTGAAGAGCATTACGCCATTCACCGTGAAGCTCCAAGCTACGAAGAGCAGTCTAACGAGACAGCTCTTCTAGAAACTGGTGTTAAAGTAATCGACTTGATTTGTCCATTCGCTAAGGGTGGTAAAATCGGTCTATTCGGTGGTGCTGGTGTAGGTAAGACCGTTAACATGATGGAACTTATCAACAACATCGCACTTCAACACTCAGGCCTATCTGTATTTGCAGGTGTAGGTGAGCGTACTCGTGAAGGTAACGATTTCTACTTTGAGATGCAGGAAGCAGGTGTTGTAAACATCGAAAAACCTGAAGAATCAAAAGTAGCGATGGTTTACGGTCAGATGAACGAGCCACCAGGTAACCGTCTACGTGTTGCCCTGACTGGCCTAACAATGGCAGAGCGCTTCCGTGACGAAGGTCGTGACGTTCTACTGTTCGTTGATAACATCTACCGTTACACACTAGCAGGTACTGAAGTATCAGCACTTCTAGGTCGTATGCCTTCTGCGGTAGGTTACCAACCTACACTGGCTGAAGAAATGGGTGTTCTACAAGAGCGTATCACGTCAACTAAAGCTGGTTCTATCACGTCTGTACAGGCGGTATACGTACCTGCGGATGACTTGACTGACCCGTCTCCAGCAACAACGTTCGCTCACTTGGATGCAACGGTTGTACTTAACCGTAACATCGCATCTATGGGTCTATACCCTGCGATCGACCCGCTAGATTCTACTTCACGTCAACTGGATCCATTGGTAGTTGGACAAGAGCACTACGACATCGCTCGTGGCGTTCAGTCTACTCTTCAGCGCTATAAAGAGCTGAAAGATATCATTGCTATCCTAGGTATGGACGAGCTATCTGAAGAAGATAAGCAAGTTGTATCTCGTGCTCGTAAGATTGAGAAGTTCCTAACTCAGCCTTACCACGTAGCGGAAGTATTTACAGGTGACCCAGGCATTTACGTACCTCTTAAAGAGACTCTACGTGGCTTCCAAGGTCTTCTATCTGGTGAATACGATGACATTCCAGAGCAAGCGTTCATGTACTGTGGTGCAATTGACGAAGCTATCGAGAATGCTAAGAAGCTATAAGGCTAACTAGGAGGCGATATGGCAGCAATAACCTTTCACCTAGACGTTGTAAGTGCAGAGAAACAAATTTTCTCAGGCCTTGTTGAGACGTTTCAGGTGACCGGTAGTGAGGGTGAACTTGGTATTTTCCATGGTCACTGTCCACTGCTGACCGCTATCAAGCCTGGCATGGTGCGTATTGTTAAGCAGCACGGCCACGAAGAAATCATTTATGTTTCTGGTGGTATGGTAGAAGTTCAGCCTGGTACAGCAACTGTACTGGCTGATACAGCTATCCGTGGTGAAGAGCTAGACGCAGCAAAGGCGGAAGAAGCTAAGCGCAAGGCTGTGGAGAATATCCAAAATCAGCATGGCGACATAGACTTCGCACAAGCGGCCGGTGAACTGGCTAAAGCCATTGCTCAGTTACGAGTTATCGAACTGACAAAACAGCGTCGTTAATCTTTTTAAGATTACAGACTCTGAGATAAAGGCGACCTAAGGGTCGCCTTTTTGCATTTTTAGATTCTCAAAAATGCTTCTTTTACGTATCACTACTGGTTAAATGGTTATTGCGATTTAATTTTTTGCCCAAAAACGGTTACAATATCGGCTTAATAAAAATAACGTTGGATAGGTTTACAATGAAGTTTAGCGCGGTAATTCTCGCGGCGGGCAAAGGCACTCGCATGTATTCAAACACACCAAAGGTTCTGCACACACTTGCGGGTAAGCCAATGGTGAAGCATGTTATCGATACATGTAATGGTCTAGGCGCTCAAAACATCAACCTGGTTTACGGCCACGGTGGTGATCAGATGAAGGCTACCTTAGCTGAAGAATCTGTAAACTGGGCACTGCAAGCTGAACAGCTCGGCACAGGTCACGCTGTGGATCAAGCATCTGCACATTTCGCTGATGATGAAAAAGTATTGGTGCTCTACGGTGATGTTCCACTGATTTCACCTGAAACCATTGAAAACCTATTAGACGCTCAACCAAACGGTGGTATCGCGCTACTTACTGTCGTGTTAGACAACCCGATGGGCTACGGACGTATTATTCGTCGTAATGGCCCTGTTGTGGCTATCGTTGAACAGAAAGATGCAACGGATGAGCAGAAGCTTATCAAAGAGATCAATACCGGCGTTATGGTGGCGACTGGTGGCGATCTGAAGCGCTGGTTGTCAGGTCTAAGCAACGACAACGCACAGGGTGAATATTACCTGACTGACGTTATCGCTGCGGCTCACGACGAAGGTCGTGCAGTTGAAGCGGTACACCCAGTAAGCCCGATTGAAGTGGAAGGCGTAAACGACCGCTCTCAACTGGCTCGTCTAGAGCGCGCTTACCAAGCTGAGCAAGCAGACAAACTATTGAAGCAAGGCGTAATGCTACGCGACCCAAGCCGCTTTGATCTGCGTGGTGAACTGCAGTGCGGTATGGACGTTGAGATTGATACTAACGTTATCATCGAAGGCAGCGTAAGCATTGGCGATAACGTGGTTATCGGCACTGGCTGCGTGCTGAAAGACTGTGAGATCGATGACAACACCATCGTTCGTCCATACAGCGTTATTGAAGGGGCAACGGTGGGGGAAGACTGTACCGTTGGTCCATTCACTCGCCTACGTCCGGGTGCCGATATGCGTAATAACTCGCACGTCGGTAACTTTGTTGAAGTGAAGAACACTCGCCTTGGCGAAGGCTCTAAAGCCAACCACCTGACTTATCTTGGGGATGCTGAAATTGGTCAGCGCGTAAACGTGGGTGCGGGTGCAATTACTTGTAACTACGATGGGGCGAATAAATTTAAGACCATTATTGGTGATGACGTGTTTGTTGGTTCAGATAGTCAATTAATAGCGCCTGTTACGATTGGTAATGGTGCGACGGTTGGTGCTGGCTCTACAGTGACGCGTGATGTGTTGGAAAATGAGCTGGTTATCAGCCGTGCGAAAGAACGTAAGATTGCTGACTGGCAGCGTCCGACTAAGAAAAAGTAGTCTCTTAATAAATAAGATGATTTAAATGAAAGTCAGTAGTACCGCTACTGGCTTTTTCTTATTTATCTAGATATAAAAAAAGAGCGAGTAATCTCGCTCTTTTTTGTTTTCGTTAACTTAGAAACTAGTCTTGTTTCTCGTCAGCGACTACTCGAGAGTTGTCAGGTGTCGCGAAGTGTTCAGAAAGCTCTTTGTTCGAAACAATATAGCCAACCCACAACGCACCCAAACAGATCACAACGGCAATACCCGTCGCGCTTAGTGCTTGGCTAGCCATTGCCGCGACCAATGCACTTGATAGGCCACTGATACTGATTTGCAGGCTGTTTTGTAGACCAGCAGCTGTTGCTGGGCTTTGTTTAGCGCTTGATAGAGCACGGTTTACTACGATTGGGTAAAGTGCGCCGTTTGCGACAGCAATCAAACAGAAAGGCGCAAGTAGAGGCCAGATTGACGTCAGTTCCCACTGTGATGCGATAAAGATAAGCATCGCCGCTACACTGAACAAACCGATAAGGTTTCTTAGTACAACGCCATCGCCATATTTCTTCACTGCTTGCTTACCGAAGTAACCACCCGCCATGAACGCGATTGTTTGTGGGATAAAGCTCAAACCGATGTCTTTTGCTTCATAACCTAGTTGAGCCATGATCTCTGGCATACCCGTTAGGTAAGCGAAGAACGCTGCAGATGCTGAAGCAAACATTAAGACATTACCCATGTAAGGCTTTGATTTAAGCAACATCTTGATGTCTGTCTTAATCGATGTCTGTTTTACTTCAGGCGCTTCTTTTGGTTGAGCCATTGTTGTCGCCACTAGCAGTGCACCCATCAAGGTTAATGTGATGAAGATGCTGTGCCAGCCAAAGCTATCCGCCAGTAACACACCTAGCTGAGGTGCTAATGCAGGAGATAGCGCAACCAAAGGCATGATGGTTGCAAAAATTTGTTGGCTACTGCTTTGTGAGTAACGCTTGATAACCATTGCTTGCCAGATTACCGCAGGAGCACATACGCCGATCGCTTGAATGAAGCGCAGTGTCAGTAGATGCCATACCTCGGTGCTGAATGCTAAGCCGAATGAAGCTGCAGTAAAGATAACAAGACCAACCGCCAGCGTATTACGGTGACCATACTTGTCACTCGCCAGACCCCAAAGAAGCTGACCCATTGCCATACCGCCAAGGAATACCGTTAAAGACAGGGCAATCTGCTCTGGGCCGGTTGCGAAATCAACTTCCATTGCCTTAAATGCAGGAAGGTACATATCGGTCGCAATAAAGCCAAGCATTGAAAGAACTGCAAGGTAGACCAATTGAAATTTAGAAATATTCATAAGATGCCATTAAGCTAAAGGTAGTGATGTTTTTATCATCAAAAAAATTGTTTGATATACAGAAGTGAAAGCCCCTGTTTATTTATGCTGACATTCTATTTTTCAGACCTGATAAAATAAAACGCTAAAATATGTGGTTATCAATCAAAAAATTTGAAGGCTTATGTTCTCTAAATCCTCTTTAGAAATGCTCGATACGGTAGCGCGCTTGGGCAGTTTTACCGCGGCGGCTGAGCAGTTGCACAAAGTGCCCTCGGCGATCAGTTATGGTGTCAGACAGGTCGAACAAGAACTGGATGTGCTGCTTTTCAGGCGTTTACCGAGAAAGGTTGAGCTCACTCCGGCAGGTGAACTGTTCATTGAAGAGGCGCGTGCACTACTGAGGCAAATGGAAGAGGTCAGTGCCCAGACTCGTCGAGCAGCTCGAGGTTGGAAGAAAACCTTGCGTCTGACGCTCGATAATGTGGTGAAGCTCGACAAGATGAAGCCGATGATTGAAGAGTTCTATCAAACCTTTGAGTTTGCCGAACTTCAGATCAACATGGAGGTTTTCAACGGCTCATGGGAAGCGATTGCACAGGGCAGGGCGGATATCGTGATTGGCGCCACCTCAGCTGTGCCAGTTGGTGGCGATTTTGAAGTCAAAGACATGGGGCAATTAGATTGGGCATTTGTAATGTCGCCAAGTCACCCGTGTGTGCGCGAACAGAACCTCAATGAAGAGTTCGTGAGCCAATATCCAGCCATCTGCTTGGATGATACCTCCAGTGTGCTCCCTAAGCGACACACAGGCCACTACTCAAGTCAAAGACGCCTGTTGTTACCCAATTGGTATAGCGCAATTGAATGCCTTAAAAATGGAGTAGGGGTGGGTTATATGCCGAGGCACATTGCCGCGCCAATTATCGAACAAGGTTTGCTGGTGGAAAAAATACTGCCTGAACCGAGTCCGCAGAGTCATTGTTGTTTGGTGTGGCGAAAAGACGATAACCATAAGTTGATCGAGTGGATGGTGAAATACCTAGGATCGAGTGAACAACTTCACCAAGATTGGTTGGATCATCGCAAGGCGGTCTAATGATCTTAGCGAGAAGATCCTTTTCAAGTTTGAGTTGAATCAGCACCAATAAAAAGAGCGAGTAAATACTCGCTCTTTTTGATTCGGTCGTTAACTCTTATGACAAGAAGAACTTGTAGGAAGGGTTATCGGTTTCATCTTTACACTGATAGCCAAGCTCTCGTAGATGTGTTGAGAACTGAGTCAAATCATCGTCATCAAGTTCAAAGCCACACAATACACGGCCGTAGTCGGCACCGTGGTTACGGTAATTGAATAGGCTGATATTCCAGTGTGTCCCTAAGGTATCAAGGAATTTAATCAATGCACCTGGGTACTCTGGGAACTCAAAGCTGTATAGGCGTTCTTTCAGTGGCTTCGATGGTTTACCGCCAATCATGTAGCGAATGTGCAGTTTTGCCATCTCATCATCAGAGAGATCGACAACCGGGTAGCCGCCCTCACGTAGGTCATTGATGATGTGCTCAAGTTCTTCCTGACCACCTTGCAGACGTACACCAACGAAGATATTCGCTAGGCTTTCGTCGTTGTGGCGGTAGTTAAACTCCGTCACCGCTCGGCCGCCAATAATATTGCAGAACTCTAGGAACGCCCCTTGTCGCTCAGGGATAGTCACCGCAAGCAAACCTTCTCGCTTCTCACCTAACTCACAACGTTCAGACACATAACGCAGACCGTGGAAGTTGGTGTTAGCACCAGACAGTACCGTCGCCAGTTGCTTGCCTTGCAGTTGATTCTGTTCAGCAAACTTTTTCAAACCAGCCAGAGCAAGCGCTCCCGAAGGTTCAGCAATCGCTCGCGTGTCTTCAAAGATGTCTTTCACCGCTGAGCAGATCTCATCGCTAGATACGGCAATGTGTCCATCGATGTACTGCTGACATAGGCGGAATGTCTCTTCACCAATGCGCTTAACCGCAACGCCATCAGCAAACATACTCACTTGATCAAGAACCACTGGCTCACCAGCATCCAGTGCTGCTTTCAAACAAGATGAGTCTTCTGGTTCAACCGCGATAACCTTGATTTCTGGCATCAGCTGTTTTACTAATACAGCAACACCCGCAGCTAAGCCACCACCACCAACCGGCACAAAGATGTAATCCATATGACCATTCTGCTGCAGCATCTCCATACCCATCGTGCCTTGTCCTGCAATCACCAGTGGGTGATCGAAAGGCGGCACAAAGGTAAAGCCATGTTCAGCAGAAAGACGCTCGGCTTCTGCCTTGGCCTCATCAAAGTTGCTGCCGTGCAGAACCACGTTACCGCCAAAGCCACGTACCGCATCAACCTTGATGTCTGGCGTGGTTTTTGGCATCACAATCGTAGTCTGAATGCCCAGCTTAGAGCCAGACAGAGCCATACCTTGAGCATGATTACCCGCCGATGCAGCAATCACACCTGCGGCTTTTTGCTGCTCAGAAAGGCTTGATACCATGTTGTAGGCACCACGTAGCTTGAACGAGTGCACCGGCTGACGGTCTTCTCGTTTAAGCTGAACCTGATTACCAATGCGCGCGCTTAGACGCGGCATATCCTGTAGAGGTGTTACGATTGCCGCTTCGTAAACCGGCGCTCTCAGGATCTGACGCAGGTAATCTGCGCCAGTTTTTTTTACGGGACTGACCGTGTCATCACTCATAGACTAGTCCTCTAGCTTAGACTTATCACGCACGGCGCCTTTGTCGGCACTGGTTGCCATGCTTGCGTAAGCTTTCAGTGCGAATGAAACTTCACGCTGACGGTTTTCTGGTTTCCAGCCCAGTGCGTCTTGCTTAACACGACGCGCTTCTAGCTCGGCTTCAGGCACATCAAGTGTGATTGAACGGCTAGGGATGTCGATAGTGATGATATCGCCAGTGTTTACTAGACCAATCACACCGCCACTTGCTGCTTCTGGAGAAGCGTGACCGATAGACAAACCGGATGTACCGCCAGAGAAACGTCCGTCAGTTAGAAGAGCACAAGACTTACCTAGACCCATAGATTTTAGGTAGGTAGTTGGGTAGAGCATTTCTTGCATGCCCGGACCACCTTTAGGACCTTCGTAACGGATAACAACCACTTCGCCTGCTTTTACTTTACCCGCTAAGATGCCGTCTACGGCTGTGTCTTGGCTTTCAAATACGATAGCAGGACCTTGGAATTTCAGGTTCTCTTCATCAACACCTGCTGTCTTAACGATACAACCGTCAACGGCGATGTTGCCTGAAAGTACGGCTAGGCCACCTTCTTGGCTGAATGCATTCTCTTTAGTACGGATACAACCTTCTTTACGGTCGTTATCAAGACGATCCCAACGGCAATCTTGTGAGAAGGCTTTGGTGGTACGAATACCTGCTGGGCCCGCGCGGAAGAACTTAAGTACCGCTTCGTCTTCTGTCTGCATGATGTCGTATTGAGCTAGCTGCTCTTGCATGCTTAGGCCAAGTACAGTGCGAGTTTGGTTGTTCAGTAGGCCTGCGCGGTCTAGTTCACCTAGGATAGCCATAACACCACCAGCGCGGTGAACGTCTTCCATGTGGTATTTAGGTGTTGAAGGCGCAACCTTACATAGGTGTGGAACGCGGCGAGACATCTCGTCGATATCACCCATATCAAAGTCGACTTCACCTTCTTGAGCTGCTGCCAATAGGTGAAGAACGGTGTTACTCGAGCCACCCATTGCGATATCTAGAGCCATTGCATTTTCAAAGGCTGCGCGGTTCGCGATGTTACGAGGCAGTGCTGATGCGTCATCTTGCTCGTAGTAACGCTTAGTCAGGTCAACGATACGCTTACCAGCATTGATGAATAGCTCTTCACGGTCAGCGTGCGTTGCTAGCATAGAACCGTTACCAGGCTGAGATAGGCCTAGCGCTTCAGTTAGACAGTTCATTGAGTTAGCCGTGAACATACCTGAACATGAACCACATGTCGGACATGCAGAACGCTCTACTTGCTCACTTTGCTCATCAGAAATGGTTGGATCGGCACCTTGGATCATTGCGTCAACAAGGTCTAGCTTGATGATTTGATCTGAAAGCTTAGTTTTACCCGCTTCCATTGGGCCGCCTGATACAAAGATCACTGGGATGTTAAGGCGCATTGCTGCCATCATCATTCCCGGAGTGATTTTGTCACAGTTAGAGATACACACCATCGCATCCGCACAGTGTGCATTGACCATGTATTCTACTGAATCCGCGATAAGCTCACGTGATGGCAGTGAGTACAGCATGCCGCCGTGGCCCATTGCGATACCATCATCGACTGCGATGGTGTTGAATTCTTTAGCGATACCGCCCGCTTTCTCGATTTCACCCGCAACCAGTTGACCCATATCTTTAAGGTGAACGTGGCCTGGTACGAATTGAGTGAACGAGTTTACAACTGCGATGATTGGCTTACCGAAGTCATCATCTTTAACGCCAGTTGCACGCCATAAAGCGCGCGCACCAGCCATGTTGCGTCCGTGGGTAGTCGTTGCTGAACGATAGATTGGCATTGCTTAAATCCTTATAAAATATTTGGCTGTTGCTTACTTAGTTGTTTGCGTTTGGTTTTCTGAAGTTTGGTCTGCTGGGTAAACGTAGTCTAACCAGCCCCACTTATCTTCAGTGGTTCCATTGAATAGACCAAAGTAAGCCGCTTGAACTTTTTCAGTGATAGGACCGCGTTTGCCTTCACCTACTGTAATTTTGTCTACGCTGCGAACCGGAACGATTTCCGCCGCTGTGCCTGTCATGAATACTTCATCGGCAAGGTATAGCGCTTCACGAGCAATGTTCTCTTCACGGATCTCATAACCCATGTCTTTTGCTAGTGTCATGATCGAATCACGCGTGATACCCGGCAGAATCGCACTGGTCGCTGGTGGTGTGGATAGCACGCCGTTACGTACCACAAAGATGTTCTCACCAGCCCCTTCAGAAAGGTAACCATCAACACTCAGTGCGATGCCTTCATCGTAACCATGACGGCGAGCTTCGCCACCAACTAATAGTGAAGATAGGTAGTTACCACCGGCTTTTGCTGCGGTTGGGATCGTGTTTGGAGCGGCACGGTTCCAGCTAGAAATCATTGCATCAACGCCGTTTTCTAGTGCTTCTTCGCCTAGGTAAGACCCCCAAGGGAAAGCAGCGATGATCAGTTCCATCTCAGTATTTTCTGGCGGGCAGACACCCAAACCAACGTTACCTACGAAACCTAGAGGGCGGATGTACGCTGACTCTAGCTTATTTTGGCGTAGCGTTTCGCGAGTCGCTTCCATAATTTCTTCCTCAGTGTAAGGAATAGGGAAGCGATAGATTTTTGCTGAGTCTTTTAGGCGCTTAGCATGTTCAGGGTGACGGAAGATAACCGGCCCTTTTGGTGTGTTGTAACAACGAACACCTTCAAACACAGAAGTACCGTAGTGCATTGCGTGAGTCAGGACGTGAACGTTCGCCTCTGCCCAAGGAACCATCTCACCGTTAAACCAAATATAGTCTGCTGTTTTAGCTGTCATGTTTGCGGTTCCTTATGCGTTTATCTTTTGTTGTAAGTTGTTGTTTGGCAGTTCATTACGGCTGATCGAGATAACGTCAACGGTACGTACATCCCACAGCTTTTCGATTTGGTTTACCAAGAACGAGATCGGACGGTCACTGTCTACGATGATCTCTACACTCGCCACTTTACTTTCGTGGTTTTGAGTGCCCGCGACTTGCTTAACAATAAAGCCACGGTGGCGGATAACACGAAGAACACGCTCTAGTAGTACAGGCTTATCATCGGCTTTGATGTCTAATAGGTATCTTTTCATGTTATGTGTTCTCCAACATCTCACTGTTTGAAGCACCTGGCGGTACTAGTGGCCATACGTTTTCTTCTTCATCGATAAGAACATGAAGTAGGTAAGCGGTTTTGCTCTCTAGCATCTCTTTCAATGCTGGTTCTACTTCTTCTTTACGAGTGATGGTTTTGCCCGGGATATCGAACGCTTTCGCGAGCATCACGAAATCAGGGTTGTCATCTAAGATAGTTTCACTATGGCGGCCATCGAAGAACAACGATTGCCATTGGCGAACCATACCCAAGCGAGAGTTGTTAAGAAGTACCATCTTCACTGGGATTTGGCGGCGTTTCAGCGTGCCAAGCTCTTGCACGTTCATCATGAACGAGCCATCACCAGAGATAAGAATAGATTGGTCATCAGGACGCCCAACCGAAGCACCCATTGCAGCTGGCAAGCCAAAGCCCATGGTGCCTAAACCGGCAGAGGTAATGAAGTTCTGTGGATCGCGAGGCTGAATGTGCTGAGCTGCCCACATTTGGTGTTGGCCCACATCAGTCGATACGATAGAGCTTGCTGGCATCATGTCTGACAGTTGCTTCAACAGCAGTGGAGCAAAAATCAGATCACCAGGGTGGTCGTAACGCCATTTGAATGAGCTACGAAGACCTTCAGAGTGATGAACCCAAGAGGAGATGTCTTGGCTTAGCTCTAGTTGAGGCATGATCTTGTTGATGTCACCGCGAATTGGCGCATTGGCAAGACGCAGTTTGCTGAACTCAGCGGCATCGATATCGATATGGATAACCTTAGCATGCGGCGCAAAGGTATCGAGTTTGCCAGTTACTCGGTCATCAAAACGAGCACCGACAACAATCAACAGGTCACTCTCTTGAACCACAAGGTTAGCGGCTTTAGTGCCGTGCATACCCAGCATGCCAAGGTAGTGTGGGTCGTCACGTTCGATAGTGCCCAAGCCTTTCAGTGTGCTTACTGCTGGCATTGGGTTTAGGCGTAAAAACTCACGAACCGCATCAGTTGCTTTAGCAAGTTGAACACCACCACCTACGTATAAAACAGGACGGGTCGCTTGAGACAAAAAGTACTGTGCCTGTTCAATGGCATCAGTTGTCGCAACAGGAATTGCGGGTGGAGTAAATTCAGGAAGAGCGTTAACAGGTGCTTCTGCTAGTTGAACGTCTTTAGCGATATCGACGATAACCGGGCCAGGGCGGCCAGACTTTGCTACCACAAACGCTTCAGCGAGGGTTGGAGCTAGATCTTCAATATCAGTTACTAGGTAGCTGTGTTTAGTACATGACAGAGACATACCAATCACATCCATTTCTTGGAATGCATCGGTACCAATGTGGGAACTCGCAACTTGACCAGTGATGGCAACCATTGGGATAGAGTCCATAAAGGCATCAGCAAGGCCAGTAACTAGGTTGGTAGCACCTGGGCCAGACGTTGCCATACAAACAGCGACATCTTGTGTTGCTCGAGCCATGCCGATCGCGGCCATAGCGGCGCCTTGCTCATGGCGACATAGGATATGTTCAACCCCGCCGTCATAGAGTGCATCGTAGATTGGCATGATGGCACCACCGGGGTAACCAAATACGGTCTCAATTCCTTGTTGCTTGAGTGCGGATACGACTAGTTCTGCGCCTTTCATCGGAATTCTCCCGTATTACCTTTATTTTGGTAACTGTTTCCTTTGTCTCTGCACATCTTGTGCTCCCATTCTTCCTGTAAATCGGCAAAGCCGAAAATGCTCAAAAATATAAAAATCGAATGTTTAAATTAGAAAAAACCCCCGGACTTGTCAGTGCGGGGGTTTTTTCTAATTCGTGGTTACTGTCTTCCCACTCGCCCCCGCGCAGTCTTAATAATGACTACGATAATCAGGTTAATCAGTGCGTAAATGCGAGCGTTAAAAATCATAATATTCGAGTTTTCTCGTTTATTGTCTTCAGTAAATGTCTACATCTCTAGTGTTATCACACAAATCTGCCGCATGACAAGGGAAATGTCATTCTTTTTTCACATTAAAATACCATTCCACCAAGCTATATAACAACCTTATCGCTTTGGTGAGCAACGAATATCCAGAGCGAATACTTTTAAATCAAAGACAAAGGAAAGTTATGGGACTCGCGATAATTCATAGCCGAGCTAGTGTGGGTGTAGAGGCGCCAGAAGTGACCGTTGAGGTGCATATAAGCAACGGAATGCCTGGCTTCACGCTGGTGGGTCTACCTGAAACAACGGTCAAGGAATCTAAAGACCGAGTGAGAAGCGCGATCATCAATTCTCGCTTTGAGTTTCCATCGAAAAGAATCACGGTCAATCTCGCCCCAGCCGATTTGCCCAAAGAAGGTGGCCGTTTTGACCTGCCCATCGCGCTTGGGATTTTGGTGGCGTCAGATCAGCTTCCGACATCAAAAATAGTTCAACATGAATTTATCGGTGAGTTGGCATTGTCAGGAGAACTTCGCTCGGTAAAGGGCGTTTTGCCTGCGACGTTAGCCGCCGACAGTGTAGAGCGATGCTTAGTTGTCCCACATCATAACGGTGATCAGGCTGCGCTGGTGGGCAAGGGAGCGCATAAATCTGCACAAACCTTGTTGGAGGTTTGTGCTGACATGTGTGGACAGGCTCAGCTTGGGCTATATAGAACGGAACATCATCAGGCTGATGTTTCAGTGCTTCGCGACCTACAAGATATTATCGGCCAACAACAAGGCAAGCGAGCTCTAGAGATAGCCGCTGCTGGGAATCATAACTTATTGTTTCTTGGCCCACCCGGAACCGGAAAAACTATGCTCGCTTCTCGACTGCGTGACCTATTACCTGAAATGAGTGATGACGAAGCGATGGAAACCGCGTCGGTGGCCTCGTTAACGCAACAAGAAATCAATCAATACAACTGGAAGCAACGACCTTTTCGCTCTCCTCACCATTCCAGTTCAATGGCGGCATTAGTGGGTGGTGGTTCGGTGCCTCGCCCCGGAGAGATCTCTTTAGCGCATAACGGCTTATTGTTCTTAGATGAGATGCCGGAGTTTGAGCGCAAGGTGCTTGATTCATTACGAGAGCCACTAGAGTCGGGCGAGATCATTATCTCCCGTGCTGCGGGCAAGACTCGTTTTCCTGCGCGTTTTCAATTGGTCGGTGCACTTAACCCAAGTCCAACGGGTTATTACGAAGGTAACCAGGCGCGCGCCAACCCACAGATCATCCTGCGTTACCTCAATCGCTTATCTGGGCCCTTGCTGGATAGGTTCGATATGTCATTGGAGATACCTCTGTTGCCAAAAGGAATGTTGGCCGAAGGCGGTGATCGCGGTGAAACCACTCAAGTAGTTAAGCAAAGGGTTAGGCAGGCGCGAGAGTTAATGCTATCTCGCAACCATAAATCGAATGCACTGTTAGGTAGCCGAGAAATTGAGAAGTATTGCCCACTGCGACGCGAAGATGCAGAGTTTCTTGAGACAGCACTACATCGCTTGGGTTTATCGATTCGTGCTTATCATCGAATTATTAAGGTGGCACGAACCATTGCCGACCTTGACGGTAACGAGCAGATCGAAAAGAAACATCTATCAGAAGCGCTAGGCTATCGCGCGATGGATCGCTTGCTGAAACAACTCACGGCTCAAGCTGTCTAGCAAGCAGAAAAAGCCTGCTTAGATGCAGGCTTTCGTTGGATTGCAGTTCATACTCGCTAAGGTTAGAACTTGTAGTTCAAGCCAACTGAAACGATATATTGAGACTCGTCGTAGAAGGTAATGTTCGAGTCGCTGGTGCCGTAGCCTGCCAGTGAAATAAACGACCAGTTTTCCCAATCCATGAATTGATCATACTCATAGGCGGCGAATAGGTTGATATTGTCGTCGCTGCGTTTCTTGTCGTAGATCGGGTTGCTCGCATCGTAAGAGCGTTGGTTGTAACCCGCTGTTAGTGCGTACTGGTGACGCCCCATGCCACCAAACAAGCTTACCTCACCACCGAATTGGTCGTAAGATTCAGCTTTACCATCAGCATCACGTGTTTGATAGATGACGGATGGAATAAGCATCATGGTACGACTGAGTGGCAGGCGATATTGACCTTTCAAGTAGAGAGTATTGGCATCTCGTTTGAGCTCTTGATCTTGAATATCATCCTTGTCGACATCTTTGGTCGCATAGGCCATGTCTAGCGAGAAAGCTGAGCCCGCAATGTTGCTTAGCTTCAAACGAAACGCATTGCCAGTTTCATCGGTCTTGGTGCGAGCTGATGTGGTGTTGTATGGATCAGCCCAAGTTTCACCAGACATAATGGTTGGCAGCAGTGAAGCGTCGATCACCATGCCTGACTCAAGTTGGTATTTGTAACCGACTTCGAGAACTACAGTACCTGTTGCTACATCATCTCGCGCGGTACCTGTGTATACCTGATGGTTTAGCTTTTCACCAAAGGTATAAGCAACACTACCTAAAGGAGCAACCAGAAAAGAGCTTTCCGAAGAAGCCTTCTGATCTGTGGATGAAAGATTGCTATCACCATCGGTATTAAAGTTCGAGGTGGAAGAGGTAACCCCGGTATTGAGAGAGATTTCACCACTGAAACCTTGTTGGTCTGCAAGCTTGGCAAAAGCGGGAGAAGCCGCAACGCTCAATGCCAAGAGAGTTATTTTTATTTTCATTCAAGGGCTCCTTGCCCACCGGTTCTTAGGACGGGTTATTAATAGCAGTAAAGCTTTAAACTTCCAGGTTAATTATTTATCAATAATGATTTTTGAACTAGCAAAAAAAAAGGAAGCCGAAGCTTCCTTTCATCAATGGCTTACTTCTTTAATAAGAAGTTCACGAGCTCGAAGTACTCATCAAGAGAGTTGATACCTTGAGCTTCTACTAGGTAGCGGTTGTTAACCACAACAGCGGGTACACCTGAAAGGCCGCTGTCTTTGAATGCTTTGTCGAAGCGACGAACCATAGAATCTACAGCAAAGCCGTTATACGCAGCATCGAATTTCTTCGCATCAACGCCTTCGTCTAGGAAGATTTGACGCAGTTCTTCTTCATCACGTGGTGGCTTGTTCATTGTGTGGATGCGGTTAAACATCACTGGCACCATTTTATCTTCAACTTTCAGTGCAATCATTGTCGCGTAAGCTTTGCTCATTGGCAGACCCATGTTGCCACCCATGAATGAAACATGGTTCTTCTGTAGCTTAGCGTCTTTAGGTAGCTGTTGTTTTAGCTGCTGGATGATTGGCTCAAAGCTATTACAGTGTGGGCAGTAAAAAGAGAAGAACTCTGTCACCATTGGTTTTTTTGATGCTTCTAGGTCGAGAACTTTGTAGTGTTCACCTTCGTTAAATTTCGCAGCGTGAGCGGTAAGGCTCAACATGATCAATGAGAAAAATGCGAATAGCTTTTTCATATATCCAATCTCCATTATGTTTGAATTTTTATCTAGTTGTATGTTGCGATTGCTGTTACCACTGAGGCATTAACGAAAGTGGTGGCTCTTGCAGGGTAGCAATTTGCTCTTTACAAGCAAGTACTTGTTGCTCCCAATATTTCGGATCATTAAACCACGGGAAGGCCAGAGGAAACGCAGGATCGTGCCATCGTTTCGCCAACCATGCCATGTAATGCACCATACGTAGACCGCGTAGTGGTTCGATTAGTTTCAGTTGTGCGGTATTAAAATCGCAAAACTCTTGGTAACTCTCTAGCAAAATATCCAGTTGCATCAGCTTATCTTGGCGCTCGCCATTGAGCAGCATCCACAGATCTTGTATCGCAGGGCCGTTACGTGCGTCATCAAGATCGACGAACATTGGCCCATCGCGCCACAAAATATTGCCAGGGTGGCAGTCACCGTGCAGGCGGATATTCTCAATGTTGCTCGGCCACTGGCTCTCTAGCTCTTTGATCAGAAGGTCAACGTCATTGAAGAAGGCATTTTCTAGGTGCGTCGGGATAAACTGAGAGTTCTCTAGAATCTTACGTGGCTGATAAAGGTATTCATCTAAGCTGATGGTCGGGCGATGCTGGAATGTTCTTCCCGCGCTGGCTTTATGAATACGACCAAGAAAGCGTCCTACGCCTTCCAATTGATCTAGATTGTCAACTTCATACTGTCTGCCGCCAACACTTTCAAATAGTGCAAATAGGTAGCCTTGGTATTCATGTAAGGTTGCACCGTTGATTCGCATTGGAGGCGCAACCGGCATCTCTTGCTCGATAAGCTCGAGTGCGAAGTCATGCTCTTCTTGGATCTGTGCCTTGTTCCAGCGTTGCGGACGATAAAACTTAACGACGTAGCGCTTACGGTCTTCATTGGTGAATTGATACACCCGGTTTTCGTAGCTGTTGAGAGCGAGAAGCCCGGATTCAGCACGAACTCCAATGCTCTCCAGTGCGTACCACATGAAGTCAGGAGTCAGGTTATCAAAGTTAAAGGCTTGCATCGTCATAGAATAAAAAAGGCTCATTACTGAGCCTTTTTCCATTTATTGGGTTGTTATACCAAGCACTAAGGTGCGGGTATCAGAGCTTCTTGATAAAGCGGCTTTCGACTTCCATCGTAAACTCTTCATTATCCGAGAGTATAAACTGAATTGTCGAAACTGGTGAGCTCAGTTTTTCTGGGTCGGCGCCTAAACTGATAGGTAGGTTCAAAACCTCGCCTGGATCGACAGTAATCGTCTGTTTACCATACCAGATAGAATCGGGCAGTCCGCTAACACCGAGTTTGTACTCTTGCTCTTGTTGAGTCTTGTTGATCACTTTCAAGGTGTAGGTGTTTTCAACCAACCCTTGGTTATTGACTCTAAACAGTTGGTTTCGGTCACGCAGAACACTTAGGCCGGCAGGATCAACGCTCGCGATTTGGGCGAAGAACAAGCCCAGCATCACGATCAAGATAGCGCCATAGCCCAACAGCTTGGGACGCATTACCTTGGTCGAGTGACCTTCAAGTCTGTGCTCGGTGGTGTAATTGATCAGGCCTTTCTCATAGCCCATACGCTCCATCGTGTTGTCACAGGCATCAATACACGCGCCGCAGTTAATACACTCGTATTGCAGGCCGTCACGGATATCGATACCCGTAGGGCACACTTGTACACACAGATTACAGTCAATACAGTCGCCTAGACCAAGCTCTTTTGGATCGGCTTTACGAGAGCGAGGGCCACGGCTTTCACCACGTTCTGTGTTGTAACCAACGATGAAGGTGTCTTTATCGAACATTGCCGACTGGAAACGCGCGTAAGGACACATGTGCAGACAAACAATTGAACGCATCCAACCCGCATTGGCATAAGTACATCCAGCAAAGAACAGTACCCAAAACACCGGCCAGAAAGACGAGTTAAAGGTAAAGAAGCCAACCACTAACTCTTTGATTGAGATGAAGTAACCAACAAAGGTTAAGCCCGTCGCAATGGCAATCGCCCACCACGCAATGTGTTTGAGGGTTTTTCTGAGGATTAAATTGCTCGTCAGTTTGCCCGAGTCTTGTTTTCTTCGCTTATTGGCAGCGCCTTCTAGCTTCTCTTCGAACCAGATATACATGAAGGTCCAGACGGTTTGCGGGCATAAATAGCCACACCAGACGCGGCCTAAGAAGGTGGTTATGAAAAACAGGCCAAACGCGGCAATCATAAATAGGATCGCGAGTAGGGTCAGATCTTGCGGGTATAAGGTGGTGCCAAAGAAGTTGAACTGTTGGCTGCCGATATCGAGCAAGATCGCTTGACGTTCACCAAAGGGAATCCATGGGATAAGCGCAAAAAGTAAAAGTAAGAACCAACCGCCATAGCGACGCAGTTGTTGGAATTTACCTTTGCTTTCTCGAACATAGATTCGGTTACTTGGGTTAAATCGATCTCCATTACCTTTATGTGTTTTCGGGTTAAAGGTTTTAGGAGTCACATCTTTGATATCGATTTTATCCTGACTCATGGACTATCCTTTTTGTGGCTTGTTTGCCCGGTTAAGTCGGGCATGACGACATTACTTGAAAGTATGGTTTAGAGAACCTGTTGAAATTGAGCTTGGTGCATTTGTTGTTATCGCACTCACTCTTATTATTTTAGAAGATTCTTATGGATGGCGATTATAACGACAATCTTGTTCTCATTTCTTTAACGCTATCAACCTTTAACAACAAAAGTCATAACAGTTGTGACGAAAAAATAGCGAACAGAAACAAAAAAGCGACCTGGTGGTCGCTTTTTAAAATTGAGTGTTTTATCTATACGGCAATTGAGCTCTAAACTAACGGGCGACTAAAGAAGGCCACGTGCTTTTAGAATTGCGGTTTTGAAATCATCTTCTTGGTCTTTTTTCAGGCCCGGGATCATCTCATCTTTTTCGCTGTTGCGCATTTTTAGGTGATAGATAAGAACATCGTCAGTCAGTTCTTCAAGCTTGCCTTGGTAGCCCGCTTCTTTTGATAGCTTAATGATGAACTCTAATAGGTTAAGCTCTTGATCTTTCTGCCACTCAGGCTCCATCAGTTCAAGCAGTTCTTCAATGCGGTGACACTTCATACTTTATTTCTCCACAAATTTTATAATGATTTGTGGCTAAGGTATCAAATCGGGTAGGGAATACCAATGTGTAAACACATTTCAAGATGGGAGCGGGCAAGAAAAAAGCGCAGTAAAAACTGCGCTTTTTGTTAAGCGGCTTTAATCACTTTCGTTGTAGTCGGTGCTAATAAAGCAGTCTTCTCAACTAGAGTCATTGTAGGAGCCAATTTCTTAGCCGTTGGAGCAGCAACAAAGCCACTACGACGACGCATCGCACTACGGTTGGTGTGCGAGAACCTGACAGCTGTTGGGCGCATTAATTTACCTAACGGTCAGGCATATCCATTGCCAATCTAATGGCCTGATTTACCATGAGCTCCACCTCAATTGCTTGAAGCGTCACTCGTCTGGCTTTCGCCAATCCGAAGAATAAATCAGGATAATGATATGCATGCATATCAAGGCTTAGATTATCACTATCTAAGTTATCGATCGACGCCTGAGTGATAAATAGACGATATTAGAGCTAAAATAGTGTGAGCAGTATATTTGAGTTTGAACCTCTTTCAGGCTTAAGATGATGCTTTAAAGGAGGTGCATATGTCGTTCTTAAAGAAAACGTTAGCAAGTTTTGGAATTGGATCTGCCAAGGTGGATTCTGTATTGCAACAGGAAGTGCTTTATCCAGGCAAGAAGGCGAGCATTATTGTGCATGTCTATGGTGGCGCTCAGCCACAAGAGATCGACAATATCGATCTCAACTTGTGCTGTCGTTACGTCAAAGAAATTACTATGAATTCGCAAAGGCAAGAGGGCGGTCAAACACGTCGAATGCACCAGACATACTCGTTGGCCAAATGGAGCCTGCCGTATGCCTTTGTTATTCAGCCGGGTGAAACCCGTGATTTTGAATGTGAGTTTGATGTCCCGCTGAACACACCTGTCACGATTGGTGATTCAAAGGTGTGGCTAGAAACCGGGCTCGATATTGCGATGGCGATTGATCCATCGGATAAAGACATCTTAACGGTGCGCCCTGACGCACTCCTCGATGGTATTTTTAACGAGCTTGAAGCTCAAGGGCTGCGTATTCGCCAAGTTGAGTGCGAAGCAGTAGAGGGCTTTGAACTGCCATTTGTTCAAGAGTTTGAGTTTGTCCCTACCACTGGTCCATATCATGGCCGTTGGCGTGAACTGGAAGTGGTTGCTCATCGTGATGAAACCGAGCTTAAGTTGTGGTTTGAGATAGACCGTAATCGCGATGGTGCAAAAGGCATGTTGGCGAGCTTGTTAGGCATTGGCCAACTGCAGCGTCAATTGAGTGTGCCATTGGATACGTCACCACAAGATGCGGGCAAGATGGTACTTGAGTATCTAGACAACGCATCTTAGTTAGCTCTTTGGTTCTGTAGCTTTAGAGACCTTAGCTTCATCACACCGTTTAGGCGTTATTAATGTCATAAAAGATGTCATAAAAATTTAAGCTTACACGTGTAAGCTTAATGTGCAATACTAGGCAAATCGAACATTTACTCTAGTAGGATAATCATGTCTGCATCATCGGCGAGCGAATACAGTGACATCGAAGAACGCGCCAATGCGATAACCCATGGCTTGGGTGTTGTGCTTGGCGTGGTTGGTTTAATCCTGCTGCTGATTCGTGCGTTTGACCATCAAGCCGACATACTGACTATTGCGAGTATGGCGGTATATGGCAGCAGTATTATCCTACTCTTTCTCGCTTCCACGCTTTATCACTCGATCACCACAGAAAAGACCAAGCGATTACTGAAAACTCTCGATCACTGTGCGATCTACTTATTGATCGCGGGCAGTTACACGCCATTTTTATTGGTGAGTTTAAGAACACCATTGGCGATGGGTTTGATGGCAGTGATTTGGGGTATCGCGCTAGTCGGAATCATTATGAAGATTGCCTTCGTCTACCGATTTAAGCGTTTGTCATTGGTGACTTACTTGGCGATGGGTTGGTTATCGCTGATTGTGGTTTATCAACTGGCGATGAATATCGAGATGGGTGGTTTGGTGCTACTAGCACTCGGTGGCGTGATTTACTCGTTGGGTGTGATTTTCTATGTGGCAAAACGCATCCCTTACAATCATGCCATCTGGCATTTGTTTGTGTTGGCGGGCTGCGCTTGCCATTTCTTCGCTATTTATTTGTACGTGACTCCGGTTTAGCGAGCCAGTACCTCAGTAATCTCAGCTTTAATCTGATATTCAGGGTGTTGTTCTAGGTCGAGCTTGATGAGCTTGCCTTCTTCACCCGTCTTTGGTCGTAGGTATGTGTCGGCCATTCGTTTGATTGATTTCCACACAGCAACTTCTTCTTCTGCCAACAACTCACCTTCTGCAGTAAATACGCTGATGTTAAGTGATACCAAAATGACCGCTTGAGTGCCTTGGTTAGTGATGGCTGTCGGAATGATAAGCTCACCATCTTCATAGCGACTTGCACCCAGTACAACATCCACTCCTGACTGAGACAGCTGTAAGCTTGGCTTTTTACTATTAACCACAATCGTAGTGCCACGCGTGTTCGTTGCGACAGGTACGGCTACGACAGGCACTGCAGTCTCTGATGTTGTCGTTGCTGCTTCCGTTTGCTTTGGTGCCACGTATTGCCAAGTAAAATCATCTTTGAGTAACACTTGCTTGCCATCAGGCAAGGTGACCATTTGATCAGCAAAGGCAGAACTTACGAATACTGAGTTTGCGAGCAATGCGCTAGCGAGAAGTAGGTATGATTTCATCTCTGTTTCCTTAAATATTCGTGCAATTAGCGTCGCCAGAAGGCTGGGAAGAATAGAACGATCAGCGTCAGTATCTCAAGCCTTCCCATCAACATACCAAGGCTTAATAACCACTTAGCAGCGTCTGGTAGGGGAGCAAAGTTACCCGTTGGGCCGATCACGCTACCCATACCCGGGCCAACGTTAGCTACCGCAGTAATAGCGCCCGAGATACTGGTGATTGGGTCTAAACCCATCGCGCTCAAGCCACCTGCAATTAAGATAATCGTAATAAAGAACATCAAACCAAATGCGACTAGTGAACGCACAATATCGTCATTCACCGGTCGCTGATTGTAGCGTTGAACAAACACGCCCGACGGGTGAATCAGTTTCATCATCTGCTTATGAAGCATGGTCATCGCGATCTGGAAGCGGAAGATCTTGATACCACCAGAGGTTGAACCTGAGCACGCGCCCGCCATCATTAAAAAGGCAAACAGCGTGGTAGGCAAAGCGCCCCACGCGGTGAAATCTTCTAAGCCAAAACCGGTTGTGGTTACGACTGACACAATGTTGAACATCGAAACACGCATCGCATCCATGACTGTGTAGCCATCTCTAACCACCAACCATGTCGATATCACGGCACTGGTAACCAAGAATAGATAGGTGAAACCTCTCACTTGCGCGTCTTTGTAGAGGATTGAGAGTTTTCTACCACGCAGTGCGCTAACAAACAGTAGGAACGGCAGACCACCAAGGAACATGAACAGGGTTCCTACCCAGTGAGCACTGTTAGAGAAGTGGTTCATTGAGCCATCTGATGTTGAGTAACCACCCGTAGACAGTGTTGTGAAGGCATGATTGATTGCGTCAAAGATACCCATGCCTGCAAACAGGTAGCTAATGATGCACAACCCAGTCAGAACCAGATAAACCGCCACGATGTTCTTGGCGACCGTTTTCGCTCGTGGGCTGCTTTTATCTGACCAATCGGATGATTCGGTTTGGAACAGGCGCATACCACCGACGTTGAGCATTGGCAGAACCGCTACCGCCATAACGATGAAGCCGATGCCACCTAACCATTGCAGTATAGAACGCCACAACAGAATACTTGGAGCCATGCTGTCTAAGCCGCTTAATACGGTTGAGCCTGTCGTGGTGATACCAGACATGGTTTCAAAATAGGCGTCAATGAAGCTGATGTGGTTGATGAAGACAAACGGCAGTGCAGCAAAGGCACTGGCTATCGTCCATACCAGAGAGGTGATCAGGAACATGTCCCGTACCCCAAGTCGGAACTTAGCTGAACGGCCTAAGCTCAAGCAGATGAACGCCACAATGTGCGTGATCACTACCGACTGACCAAACTCGAGGAAGCCACCGGTGCCTGTGAAAAAGGCAACCAATGTAGGGATGTACATGAAAAGGGCGAGTTTTGATAACACTAACCCTATCACTAATAATATCGGACGAAAGTTGACCATAGCTTAATAGACCATAGCTTTAATTGATTACAGCTTTGTGCCGGAGCGCCGTTCTCACAAAAGAAAGTTGCGAGAAGAAGCTCACGAGAACAAGGCTATAAGAAGAACGGGCTCGGTTGGAATAGAGACTCAACATCCGGTACGTATTTCTTGTCCACTAGGAACATCACTACGTGGTCATCCTGTTCGATTACGGTTCTATCGTGCGCGATAAGTACTTCTTCTCCGCGAACAATCGCACCAATAGTGGTGCCCGGTGGTAACTTGATGTCGCCAATCGCTCGGCCAACCACTTTAGAGGTGGTTTCGTCACCGTGAGCAATCGCTTCGATCGCCTCTGCAGCGCCGCGACGTAGAGAGGATACGTTTACGATATCAGCACGACGAACGTGAGTAAGCAGCGCAGAAATGGTCGCTTGCTGTGGCGAGATAGCAATATCAATCACACCACCCTGAACAAGGTCTACGTAAGCACCACGCTGAATCAGTACCATTACCTTCTTGGCACCCATTCGCTTCGCCAGCATGGCTGACATGATGTTGGTTTCATCTTCATTGGTTAGGGCGATGAACACATCAACTTGATCGATGTTCTCCTCGGTCAGCAGCTCTTGATCGGCGGCATCACCACAGAATACGATGGTGTTTTCTAATTCTTCAGACAGCTTCTCGGCGCGAGTGTAGCTGCGCTCGATAAGCTTGATACTGTAGCTCTGCTCAAGGCGTTTTGCCAAGCTTGCACCAATGTTACCACCACCGACAATCATGATGCGGCGGTACGGTTTCTCTAGGCGCTGTAGCTCACTCATTACTGAGCGGATGTGGTTACTCGCTGCGACGAAGAACACTTCATCATCGGCTTCAATGATGGTGGTGCCTTGTGGACGAATAGGGCGACCTTGACGGAAAATAGCGGCAACACGGGTATCAATGTGCGGCATGTGCTCACGCAAAGCAGACAATGCGTTACCAACCAGTGGACCACCGTAGTAGGCTTTTACTGCGACTAGGCTAACCTTCTGTTCAGCAAAGCTCACAACCTGCAGTGCGCCTGGGTATTGAATCAGGCGCTCGATGTAGCTGGTTACCAGCTCTTCGGGTGCGATCAGGTGATCGACTGGGATAGCTCCTGATTTGAATAGTGCTTCTTTCTCTTCTAGGTATTGAGGAGAACGAATACGAGCAATTCGGTTCGGCGTATTGAAAAGAGAGAAAGCAACCTGACACGCTGCCATGTTGGTTTCATCCATGTTGGTTACGGCAACCAACATGTCGGCATCTTGTGCACCCGCTTCACGTAGTGTGTTCGGGTGGCTGGCATAGCCGTTTACAACCCTAAGGTCGTATTTGTCTTGAAGTTCACGCAGTCGGTCGGCATTACGGTCGACGATCGTGATGTCATTGTTTTCACCTACTAGGTTTTCAGCAAGGGTACCGCCTACTTGTCCAGCACCTAGGATAATGATCTTCATAGCCTTTCTCTTATTTTTGCCTTTGTAATTCTAGTGATTTCATTTTGCTTCGATATTGCACTAGAAAGAAACAGCGGCTAAGAAATAAATTCTTAGCCGCTGTTAGTTGTTATGCCTGTTTTACTAGAACTGCGTAGTAGAAGCCATCCATATCTTCTTCACCAGGCAGTATTTGACGACCTGGATTTTCGATATCAGATCCAACTAGCGTTGCGTTCTCGGTACGCTCTAGGAATGCTTTCACTTGCAGAACGTTCTCTTGCGGTGTGATAGAACATGTCGCGTAAACCATGGTGCCGCCTTCTTTCAGCTGACGCCACATTGCATCCATAATCTCGCTTTGCAGTTCAGCCAGCGCATCAATGTCAGACGCACGACGTAGCCACTTGATGTCAGGGTGACGGCGAATGACGCCAGTCGCTGAACAAGGTGCATCAAGTAGGATACGGTCGAACTTATCACCCATCCACCACTCTTCTGGGTAGCGAGCATCACCACAAATTACGTCGGCACGCAGTTGTAGACGCTCAAGGTTATCGTAAACGCGGTCTAGACGTTTAATGTCGCAGTCAATCGCAACCACTTCAGTGTCTTGAGTGTGCTCAAGAATGTGTGCCGTTTTACCACCTGGCGCAGCACAACAATCTAAGATCAGCTCACCATCTTTTGGTGTTAGGTAATCAACCGAAAGCTGAGCGGCAGCGTCTTGCACTGATACCCAACCTCTGTCGAAGCCAGGAAGCAAAGTAACATCACAAGGTGCAGCTAATTTTATGGCATCAGCAGCTTCAGGGTGCAATGTGTATTCAATGTTTTCGTTTTTAAGCAGTTCAACATACTCGTCACGAGTGTGGTGTTGGCGGTTAACGCGCAGCCACATTGGTGCCTTGCTGTTGTTTGCTTCAACCAGTTGCTCCCATTGATCTGGGTAGCTCTCTTGAAGCATTTTTAGAATCCAGCTTGGGTGGCCGTATTTGCCTGCATTGTGGCTAACGGCTTTCTCGTCTAGTTCTTCTTGGTCACGTAGGTAGCTACGTAGTACAGCGTTGATCAAACCACTCAGGCTTGGACCACGCAGTGTTTTAGTGCCCTCAACCGTTTCAGCAACCGCGGCATGCGAAGGGATACGCATGAAGCTTAGTTGGTAAATGCCCACCAAGATTAGGTGGTGGAATACACGCTTTTTACCTTTAAGCGGGTTTTCCATCAGTTCGTTAGCGATTGACTCTAAACGAGGCAGGTAACGAAGTGCGCCGTAGCAAATCTCTTGCAGTAGAGCATGGTCTCGTGGACGGATCGTTTTTTGAGCCGCAGGGAGAGCGTGTGACAGAGAGTGGCCTTTATCGACAACTTGGAATAGGACATTTGCAGCAGCAGCGCGAACATTCATGAGGGGTACCGAATATTTATTTGAATACATGAGGGCATCTCTGCCCTCGTAAAGGTTTTCTAAGCTGCGTAATTAGCAGCTTTAAAAGCGGATTAAGAAAGTTGTGTACCAACTTCAAACCAGCTTGCACGTGAGTTCAAGATATCCTGAACTGACATGGCTTTTTTACCTGGAACTTGCAGTTGTTCAAGAACAAGTACGCCTTGCCCTGTCGCAACATAGATACCAGTTTTATCCGCTTGCAGAATGGTACCTGCAGGCTTATCAGAAGTTTGCTCTGCCACACGGCTTTGCCATACTTTAATGCTGTTCTCAGCAGCTTCAAAGTGACTCATTGGCCATGGGTTGAAGGCACGAACGCAGCGCTCAATATGCGCAGCTTCATCACTCCAGTTGATACGCGCTTCTTCTTTGCTTAGCTTCTTCGCGTAGTTCGCAAGCTCATCGTCTTGCTTTTCTGCAACTGCTTTGCCAGAAGCGATGTCCGCTAGACATTCAACAAGCGCATCAGGGCCAAGGCCCGCTAATTTCTCGTACATAGATGCGCTAGTATCTGTCGCTTCGATAGGCAGCGTCGCGATACTTAGCATGTCGCCAGTATCTAGGCCGATATCCATCTGCATGATCGTCACGCCTGTCTCTTTATCACCCGCCCAAATAGAGCGTTGAATCGGAGCAGCACCACGCCAGCGCGGTAGGATAGAGCCATGTACGTTGATACAACCTAAGCGAGGCGTATCTAATACAACCTGCGGAAGCAATAAGCCGTAAGCGACAACAACCATGATGTCAGCGTTCAATTCAGCTAGCTCTTGCTTAGCCTCATCTGACTTGAAGTTTTCTGGTTGGTAAACCGGAATATTGTTTTCAAGTGCGATGTTTTTTACTGGGCTCGCAGTGAGTTTTTTACCGCGGCCTGCTGGGCGATCTGGCTGTGTGTAAACAGCAACAACTTCATGCTCCGAAGACAACAACGCCGCCAAGTGACGGGCGGCGAAATCCGGAGTACCTGCAAAGACAATTCTTAAAGACTGACTCAAGGTAGGCTTCCTTCTAATTTAGTAATAGCAGCGGTTATTAACCTTGTTTCTCGTTGAAACGTTTAATCTTCGCTAGCTTATCTTGGATACGTTTACGCTTTAGTGGCGATAGGTAATCAACAAACAACTTGCCTTCTAGGTGGTCAAGTTCGTGCTGAACACAGATAGCCAGAAGGTCGTCAGCGTCGAATGTGAATTCGTTGCCGTCACGGTCTAGTGCTTTAACCGTTACTTCTGCAGCGCGAGGTACTAGAGCTCGAGCGCCTGGTACAGATAGGCAGCCTTCTTCGATTCCATCTTCGCCGCGCTTCTCAGTAATTTCAGGGTTGATAAGCACCATTGGCTCATCACGTGTTTCTGAAATATCGATAACAACGATGCGTTGGTGGAAATCTACTTGCGTTGCCGCAAGGCCGATACCTTCTTCGTCGTACATGGTTTCAATCATGTCATCAACGAACTTTTGAATCTCTGGGGTAACTTCTTTTACCGGTTTCGCCACGGTACGTAGACGATCATCTGGTAATGTTAATACTTGTAATACAGACATATACACTCGAAATATTGAACTGTGCCGAAACAGCTTAAACCTTGTTGGCTCAATTCTAGACATTTTAGAGGTCAAATGACAGCATCCTGAAGGTAATTCTCAAATCAGATGTCATATATTCAGACCAAGGAACCTAGGTCATGCGTCATTTATTGCCTGCTTTATCTCTTATTTGTGCCTCGATTTCGTTCGCCGCTACGGCTGAAAATAGTGAGCAACCTTTAACCATTAAACAGGGCGCACCTGAGGCGTATGTGGTGGTTAAGGGCGATACTTTGTGGGATATCTCTGCGATGTATCTCGATAGTCCATGGTTGTGGCCAAGGTTATGGCAGGTCAATCCAGAGATAGAAAACCCTCATCTCATTTATCCCGGAGATAAACTGTCTTTGGTTTGGATTAATGGCGAGCCTGTATTGAGCCTCAAGCCTGTTATCAAGCTTAGCCCTAAGATTCGTGTCTCTGAGAAGAAAGCAGTACCTACCGTCAATGAAGGGCTGGTTTTGCCATATTTACAGTCTGATCGCTTGGTAGAGCAGCAAGATATCGAATCAGCGCAACGAGTATTAGGTACCAGCGATGGCAAACGCTTCTTATCGGGTGTAGAACGGTTATTTATCTCAGGTAACCAACAGCATCAAAAGTGGGGTATCTACCGCGCAGTTGAAACCTACCAACGGCAGCAACCCCAAGCGAGTATTACCTCTTTGCGACTGGTCGCCACTGCGCGCTTAAAAGAGGTGGATGCTGAGTTCAGCAGCTTGCAGATAGACACTCAGCTGCAAGAGGTACTGCTTAATGACCTTGTGCTACCAGAACTTGGTGTTGATCAGGTGAAGCTCTCTACCACGTTTTATCCTGCACCTAGTGCGGCAGGTCAGTTTGCTAATATCTTGGGCTCATTAGATGGCAGCCAGTACAGCGCGAAGAATCAGGTAGTGGTGATCAACAAAGGTTCACAGGATAACCTTCGCCAAGGTTCTATGTTTACCCTCAGTGAAAGCGGTGCTGTGGTGTTTGGTAAGCAGGGTGAATACAGCTATAAAGAGTCTGCGGCGAGTAATAAAGTGCAGCTACCAAGTACCTCGCTCGGTAGCTTGATGGTCATTCGTCCTTATGAGTATTTTAGCCTCGCGTTGATCACTCAAAGTTCAAAGCCAGTAAGTAATGACATTGTGGCGGTATCGCCTTTGGACCTTGCAGTGACAGAAGAGGGAAGCGAGTGAATGAAGAGCAACTGATCGCTTGGTTAACGTTAAGTTTTATTCCGCAACTGGGTGGAAAGCGTCTTGCTCGCCTACTCAGTGTTGATTCTCCTTTAAATATTGTTGGTTACTCAAGCCAGCAGCTGCAAGTGATGGGTTTATCAGGCAAACAAATTTCTTATCTAAGAGAGCAAGCCCCAAGAGAAGTGGAGGCTTGCTTATCATGGCAAGCAAAACAGCCTAACCATCACATCATTACCCCTAATTGCCCACATTATCCCAAACTGCTTAATGAGATTGCCTCTGCGCCCAGTGTTCTTTTCGTTAAAGGTCACGTTGAAAAACTGATCGAGCCTCAAATCGCGATGGTCGGCAGCCGCAATGCCAGTATTGAAGGACTGCAGACCGCCAAGTCCTTCGCCAAAGAGTTTGTCCAAAACGGTTTAATTGTCACTAGTGGCTTAGCGTTGGGCATTGATGGTTATGCTCATGATGGTGCTCTAGATAAAGGAGGGGAGACTTTCGCGGTGTTGGGTTCAGGCTTGGACTCCATTTACCCTGCACGTCACCGAAATCTAGCGGATAGAATTTGTGAGAATGGCGCGCTGATCTCAGAGTTCCGTCCAAGCGCTAAACCTCGACCTGAACATTTCCCGCGGCGTAACCGTATTATAAGTGGGTTATCGCTCGGAACCTTGGTAGTTGAAGCGGCTGAGAAGAGTGGCTCTTTAATTACCGCTCGCTATGCCATGGAGCAAGGTCGAGAAGTGTTTGCGCTGCCCGGTTCTATTCATAGCCCAACCAGTCGCGGAGGTAACAGTCTCATCAAAGCTGGAGCATGTTTAGTGCAAAATGCTCAAGATGTTCTGATTGAAATAAAGAGTCTGTTAAACTGGTCTATAGGTCAGCAGCCGAGCTTATTCGAACCTACGCCGAATGAGGGTGAAAATGAACAATTGCCATTTCCACAGCTGTTAGCTAACGTAGGATTAGAGGCGACACCCGTTGATATTTTGGCACAGAGAACCCATATACCTGTGCATGAAGTCATGATGCAGCTTTTAGAGCTTGAGCTCTCAGGGCATGTTGTTGCAGTTTCCGGTGGCTATATTCGAAAGGGGAGAGGCTAAGCTATGATGATGGACATACTGATGTACTTGTTTGAAACCTACATCCATAGCGATTCTGAATTGCAGGTGGATCAAGACGAACTTGAAGATGAACTTCTTCGAGCGGGGTTTCACCAAGATGATATTTATAAGGCTCTCCATTGGTTAGAAGACCTTGCTGCACTGCAAGATACCGATAACCAAGCGGCGATTACTATGTGCTCTAATACCTCGATGCGTGTTTACACAAGTAAAGAGATATCACGTATTAATATGGAGTGTCGTGGTTTCTTGTTGTTCCTTGAGCAGATCAACGTCCTCACGACAGAGATTCGTGAAATGGTGATTGATCGTGTCATGGGGTTAGAGACCAATGAATTTGAGTTGGATGATCTGAAGTGGATTATCTTAATGGTACTGTTCAATGTACCGGGTAATGAAAGTGCTTACACGCAAATGGAAGAGCTGTTGTACACCAAAGAGCAAGGTATCTTGCATTAATACAGGCTTATCATGAGTAGTAAGATTGATAATCAGCTTTTTTCAGCACATGAACATGCGTTAGAGCATGAACCATGTCCACAGTGTGGTGGGGAGCTTCAGCTTCGCCATGGTAAGCACGGCCCATTTTTAGGCTGTAAGCAGTATCCGAGCTGTGATTACATCAAGCCTCTTCATCAAAATGATGGTCATGTGGTGAAAGAGCTGGGCGTTCCGTGTCCTAAATGCCAAAACGAATTGGTATTAAGGCAAGGTCGCTTTGGGATGTTCATTGGCTGTAGCAGTTATCCAGAGTGTAATCACATCGAATCTTTGGACCAACCGAAAGAACAACCTGAAGAGCAGCCACTTGTTGCCTGCCCTGAGTGTGGTCGAGGCCACTTGGTTGAGCGTAAATCTCGCTATGGCAAAACCTTCTATGCGTGTGATAACTACCCTAAGTGTAAGTTCGCCGTTAATCAGCCACCTGTTATAGGTCGTTGTGAACAGTGCCAGTTCCCGTTGTTACTTGAGAAGAAAACAGCCAGTGGTACCAAGAAGCAATGCGCTGATCGCAAGTGTCACCACATTCAATCTCAATAACTCGATATTATAGACACAAAAAAACGGCGCTCACTGAGCGCCGTTTTTGTATCCAATAAACTTTTTATATCAATAAGCCAATGTAGGCTTACTTCATCTGCTCAGCAAACTCATGCACAGCAGGGTAGGCTTGCTTATCAAGAATCTCAGCCAATGAGCACAAAGCTCTTTGTAATTCTGCGTTGTAGTCAGCGCTCACGTTAATGTGACCCATCTTGCGACCTGCACGCTTTTCTTTGCCATACCAATGAACATGACAACCACCTTGAGCAAGAATAGCCTCAGGAAGAGTATCTTCGCCAAGAATGTTGATCATTGCGGTTGGACGAATCAGTTTAGTGCTACCTAGTGGCATGCCACACACTGCACGCAGGTGGTTTTCAAACTGACAAGTCTCTGCGCCTTGTTGCGTCCAGTGGCCCGAGTTATGAACACGTGGTGCAATCTCATTAACAAGCAGTGAACCTTGAACATCAAAGAACTCAAGTGCTAGCACGCCAACGTAATCTAAACGCTCAGCAATGGCAGTGAACATGGCTTTAGCTTGCTCTTGCAGTTCAATGTCATCAATCGCTGTCGATAAGCTCAACACGCCGTCGGTGTGAACATTCTCAGCCAGTGGATACACTTGAACCTCGCCATTGGTATCACGAGCACCAACCAGTGATACTTCGCGGTCAAACGGAACAAACTCTTCAGCCACAATCGCTTGGTTGTCGGTCGCGGTAATGCACTCAGCCATTTCTGCCCAAGTCGCGTCAACATTGTCTAATGTCTTTAAGCGCCATTGGCCCTTGCCGTCGTAGCCGCCAAGTGTGCTCTTCAACACCATTGGTAAGCCAACGTGAGCAATTGCAGCGTCAAAGTCTTCGCGAGAGTTAACCACGTAGTACTTAGCATTCTTCACGTTCGCTTCGTCTAACAGGGATTTTTCAAGACGACGGTCACCGCCAGCTTTGATTGCTTCTGTTGTCGGTAAGAACTTACCGCTGCGCTCACACACCTCAAGTACATCGTGAGGAATATGTTCGAATTCAGCAGTAATGACGTCCGCACGCTCAATCGCATTTTCTAAGCCGTTACCTAGAATCGCTTGCGTTAATGGGTGAACAATATTTTTGCTGCCAACATCAAAAGCAGAAATTTCAATATTCAGCGGTGCCCCAGCTAGGGACATCATGCGAGCAAGTTGGCCCGCGCCTAACACAAGAACATGCATGGAAATTAGTCCTCTGCAGGGTTTGGATTAGCCAAAACCGTTTCTGTTTGCTCAGAACGGAATGCTTCTACTTTTGCCATTACTTCTTCATTGTGTGTACCAATGATTTGAGCCGCTAGGATGCCTGCATTGGCAGCGCCAGCTTCACCGATAGCCAAAGTACCTACCGCGATACCTTTTGGCATCTGCACGATAGAAAGCAGAGAGTCCATGCCTTTCAGTGCTTTAGACTGAACTGGAACACCCAGAACTGGTACGCTTGTGAAAGCAGCAGCCATGCCCGGAAGGTGCGCTGCACCGCCAGCACCAGCAATAATTACTTTAATACCGCGCTCTTTCGCACTGGTTGCGTAGTCTGCAAGCAACTGAGGTGTGCGGTGAGCAGAAACCACTTTTGTTTCGTACGCCACGCCAAACTGATCCAACATTTCTGCAGCTAGCTTCATTGTTGGCCAATCAGATTTAGAACCCATGATAATACCGACAGTCATCTCAAACTCCTTCAGGTACGATTTAATTAGTGATTAGATATTTTGCGCGCATTATACGGGTAAAATTACTTAAGGAAAACGTTTGCGTCAGTCTAAGTTGTTAATTGATACATTTTATAAACAAATAGCTTTAGTCACAGTGAATGATAATTTGTACACTTAGCGAGTTCGATAACTGACTTAATGAGGCAACCCGTGGATAACTTTCAACATACATTGCAGGCATTACAACAAGGTGAAGTCATTGCTTACCCGACCGAAGGCGTTTTTGGGGTTGGTTGTGATCCTGATAATCCACATGCCATCAAGAAATTACTCGAGTTAAAACAGCGTCCAGTTGAAAAGGGCTTGATCTTGATTGCTGCAAGTTACGAGCAGCTGCTTCCTTATATTGATGAAAGCCAGTTGACGGAAGAACAGTTGGTAACAGTGAAAGCGACATGGCCAGGTCCGGTCACTTGGATTATGCCAACCAGCAGCAAAGTTACTGACTGGGTCAGCGGCCAGTTTGATTCCATCGCGGTACGAGTGACGGATCACCCTTTGGTTCAAAGAATGTGTAATGAGTTCGGCAAGCCGTTAACCTCTACCAGTGCTAACCTGACTGGCGAGCCGCCTTGTATGACGACTGAAGAAGTTCAACAGCAACTGGGTCAACACTTAGTCGCGATTCTAGAAGGCCAAACGGGTGGCCGTGAGAAGCCAAGCGAAATTAGAGATGCAAAAACGTCGAAAATATTAAGACAGGGTTAAACCCTGCAAAGGAAGTAAGATGTCAGCAATTGATAAAGAAGCAGTAAAGCAGTTTTTACTGAGCCTACAAGATTCGATTTGCCAGCAGCTTGAGCAAGCTGATGGTGTAGCGTTGTTTGAAGAAGATGCATGGGAGCGAGAACCTGGCGATCGTCTAGGTGGCGGTGGTCGTACTCGCGTGATGACCAATGGTGCTTTATTTGAACAGGGTGGAGTTAACTTCTCTCACGTCGCTGGTAAAGCAATGCCTGCCTCTGCAACCGCTCACCGTCCTGAGTTAGCCGGACGTAAGTTTGAGGCGATGGGGGTTTCATTAGTTATCCACCCTAAAAACCCATATATCCCAACCTCACACGCGAACGTTCGATTCTTCATTGCGGAAAAAGAAGGGGAAGACCCGATTTGGTGGTTTGGTGGTGGTTTTGACTTAACGCCATTTTATCCTGTCGATGAAGATTGCCAATCTTGGCATCAAACTGCTAAAGATCTTTGTGCGCCGTTTGGTGATGATGTTTATCAAGAACACAAAGAGTGGTGTGATAAGTACTTCTATCTTCCTCACCGAGACGAAACACGTGGTGTTGGTGGTCTGTTCTTTGATGACTTAAATGAGTGGGGTTTCGATAAGAGCTTTGCTTATATGCAGGCTGTCGGTGAAGGTTTTGCTGCGGCGTACTTACCTATTGTCGAGCGTCGCAAAGATATACCTTATGGCGAACGTGAGCGTGACTTCCAACTATACCGTCGTGGCCGCTATGTTGAATTCAACCTAGTTTACGACCGTGGTACCTTATTTGGCCTGCAAAGCGGTGGGCGCACAGAGTCTATATTGATGTCGATGCCGCCGTTGGCTCGTTGGGAATATCGCTATGAACCGCAAGCTGGCTCACCAGAAGCTCTGCTTTATAGTGACTACCTCAAACCTCGAGTTTGGTAGTTCTTCCTTCCTTATAGGGATAGTGATAGGGTCATCTATATAGATGACCCTTTTTATTATTTCTGTTAGGTAAGGATATGACACAGCAAGTAGATCGTTATGCCGTTTTCGGTAATCCTATTGGGCAAAGCAAATCGCCATTCATTCACACATTATTTGCTCGCCAAACCAGCCAACAACTTACCTATACAGCACTGCAGCCAGAGCACGGTCAATTTATCACTGCTGCCAAAACCTTTTTCAGCGAAGGTGGTCGAGGGTGCAATGTCACAGCGCCTTTTAAAGAAGATGCCTATCAGTTAGCCAATCGCCTAACTGAGAGAGCTGAACTAGCTGGTGCCGTAAATACCCTTAAGAAGTTAGATGATGGAGAGATCATTGGTGATAACACCGATGGTGAGGGCTTAGTTCAAGACCTGCTTCAACATCAAGTCACGCTAAAAGGAGCACGTGTTCTTCTTCTTGGCGCTGGTGGTGCTGCGAGAGGAGTGATTCAACCTCTTCTCGACCAAAAGCCACAACAGCTGGTGGTCGCTAATCGAACCAGCTCCAAGGCTGAACTTCTGGCTGAGATGTTTTCGTCGCATGGCAACATCAAGGGGATGGGGCTAAGTGATGTTAATGAAGGCTTTGATGTCATTATTAACTCTACCTCATCTGGTCTAAGCGGGCAGCTTCCTGAAGTGTCTGAGGTGATTTTCAATTCTACTAGCGCCGTTTATGACATGGTTTATGGATCTGGAACGACGGTATTCAATCAATGGGCATTAGATAATGGTGTTCATGCTGCTTATGATGGTTTGGGTATGCTAGTGGGGCAGGCAGCAGAAAGCTTTATGCTTTGGCGTGGTCTTCGTCCGGGAACAAAACAGATTTTAAGAGAATTACGTAAAAATCTAGAGATGTAATGGGGTGTTTATAAAAAATGAATCAATCAATTCTATTTCCTGATATCCAAGATTGGGATGAAGAGAGCCGAACAATCACGTTCCCAGCACAACAGTCGGGCGCATTGATTGAATGTGTCATGTCTATTGAGGAATTATCACGATTGGCAGGTAAAGATATAGAAGAAGGCGATCAAGCTTTAGTTATCTTTTCAGAGTTACGTTTCGATATTGAAGAGCTAGCGGAAGAGTTAATAGAAGAAGAGGAGTATGACTCCTCTAATCGGATTCAGATCAAAGCGCTTTAGACTGAAATTACAGAGTCTAGATAGTCATTTTTATTCTGAACGTAGTTGTCTGCAGACTTCTGTAGAAAGGCACGCTCTTTATCATTTAATGGGCGAGCTTGTTTTACTGGGCTTCCTACATAGAGGTAACCGCTTTCAAGTACCTTATTAGGCGGTACCAAGCTACCGGCACCAATCATCACTTCTTTTTGGATAATCACGCCATCCAACACGATCGCTCCCATACCAACAAGTACACGATCTTCAATAGTGCAGCCATGCAGCATTACCTGATGCCCGATAGTGACATCATTACCTATTAATAGAGGGTAACCCTCAGGGTTTTCTGCATTCTTATGGGTGACGTGCAAGACACTACCATCTTGGATATTCGTTCTCTCTCCAATATGAATGTGGTTCACATCCCCTCGAGCTGCAACCAAAGGCCACACGCTAGAGTCGTTACCGATTTTGATATCACCAACCAGCACTGAACTTGTATCTATATAGACACCTTGTCCAATCTGAGGGGATATTCCTTTATAACTGCGTATTGAACTCATAAATCCTCCTTTACATACGCACCTTAAGCCCTTAATTAAGGGGAATACTAGTGAAAACGGGGTGTTTTGAACAAAAAACGCTCGAACAATCAAAAAAGTAAGAAAAAATTCAAAAAGGGCTTGCCAGTGTGATCGAAATCTCTATAATGCCACGTCGCTGACACGGGATGGATTCAACAGAAACCAAAACGAATCAGCAGGTCAAATTAGCCAAGCTAAGCGCTTGAAAAAAGTTT
>NZ_JBFRKI010000019.1:0-46466 GCF_041469245.1 Vibrio sp. 10N.286.51.B11
AGGCGGCATTATAGAGATGTTCATCACATTGGCAAGTGTTTATTAAAGAAAGATGCAAAAATAACGATTACATGGCGAATAAACACTCAAAGCCTTATTTGTGCAAGTTTAACTACAGAGTACTTACAAAATAACCACAGACTTATCCACAATTGCTCTGATTTTCATCCTAGAAAACAAAAAAGCTGCCTCATGGCAGCTTTTTAAATGGCAACGAGTCTAAATCCCAGAACCATATTGCTCTCCATCATCTTCATGGAGACCACATTCGCGTTTCAACCCATTAAAACGAGTTTCCTCTTCAGTCATACCCGGTTCCCACTTCTTAGTTGTATGTGTATCTCCAACAGAAAGGTAACCCTGCTCTCGAAGCGGGTGATAACCGAGACCATGCTCTTCTAGGTAATAGTGAACATCTTTATTCGTCCAATCGATTACCGGCAAAAATTTAAACACACCATTTTGGATAGATAAGATTGGCAAATTTGCACGCGATTGAGATTGCTCTCTTCTTAAACCGGAAAACCATGTCCCAGCCTCGAGCTCATCCAACGCTCTTCTCATCGGTTCAACTTTATTAAGCTTGTTGTACTTCTCTATCCCTTCTATACCTTGATCCCAAAGTTTTCCATATTGCGCTTCTTGCCAATTAGGGCTCTGTTGGGCGCGAAAGACTTGAAGGTTTAGAGTCAACTTCTGACTTAACTCATCAATAAAGCGATAGGTCTCCGGAAATAGATACCCTGTGTCAGTCAAAATAACCGGAATATCTGGTTTTGCTTGGGTCACTAGGTGCAACATCAATGCTGCTTGGATTCCGAAACTAGAAGACACAACATGTGTCCCTTCTAAATTATCTAAAGCCCACTTAACTCTTTCTAATGCGGTTAGCTGCTCTAACTCTGCGTTGATTTGTCCAAGACGAAGTATTTGCTCCGTCTTAGTCAATGCGAGTAGCTCTGCTAACTTCAATTTTGAAGCGACAGAATTATGCATGCAGATCCCTCTTGGAAATGATCACCTCTTCGATGATGCCAGCTCGGATTGTAAAATCACCGAACCCTTCATTGTCGTTACGTTCCGTAGCCCAACGTCCCACCAGCGAGTCAATCTCTTCTAAGATCTGAGCTGAAGTGATGTTCTCTTTATACATCTTAGGGATACGAGTTCCGGCTTTGTTGCCACCTAAGTGCATGTTGTAACGCCCCGGAGCCTTGCCGACTAAACCAAGCTCAGCCAACATTGCACGACCACAACCGTTTGGACAACCTGTGATTCGAAGGATGATGTTATCTTCTTCTGGTAATCCATGTTTCTTCAGAATGTCTTCAACATCCGTTACAAACTCAGGAAGAAAGCGCTCAGCTTCTGCCATTGCTAAAGGACATGTTGGGAATGCCACACAAGCCATTGAGTTTTTACGCTGCTCGGAAACGGCATCATCCATCAGACCGTATTGACGTGCCAGCTTTTCAATTTTTGCCTTTTGGCTCTTAGGTACACCTGCAACAATTAGGTTTTGGTTCGCTGTCATGCGGAAGTCACCTTTGTGGATCTTCGCTATTTCAGCAACACCTGTTTTCAGGGCTTTACCCGGAAAATCAAGTAAACGACCATTCTCGATGAATAACGCCAAGTGGTGCTTACCATCAATGCCTTCCGCCCAACCAATGCGATCACCACGGCCAGTAAACTCATAAGGACGGCTTTCAGAAAATTCTACGCCTGCACGCTTTTCTACTTCTGCTTTGAATACATCAATACCAACACGGTCTAGTGTGTATTTGGTTTTTGCATTCTTACGGTTTGAACGGTTACCCCAGTCACGCTGAGTCGTTACCACCGCCGCTGCTACATCTAACGTTTTATCTAATGGCACAAAACCAAAGTCGTCAGCTTTACGTGCATAAGTAGAGGTATCACCATGTGTCATAGCAAGACCGCCACCGACTAACACATTAAAGCCCACCAGCTTTCCGTCTTCAGCAATAGCGACAAAGTTAAGATCGTTAGCATGGACGTCCACATCATTTTGCGGAGGAATGACAACCGTCGTCTTGAACTTACGCGGTAGGTAGTTGCTACCAAGGATAGGTTCTTCATCCGTTGTTTCTAGTTTTTCACCATCTAACCAGATTTCTGCATAAGCACGAGTCTTCGGTAATAGATGTTCACTGATCTTTTTCGCCCACTCGTAAGCTTCTTGATGAAGTTCAGATTCAACCGGGTTTGTCGTACATAGAACATTTCGGTTTACATCACCCGCTGTCGCAATTGAATCAATGCCAATGCTATTTAGCGTTTGGTGCATCAACTTAATGTTCGGCTTCAAGACACCGTGGAACTGAAACGTTTGACGAGTTGTTAGACGAATTGAACCGTAAGAGGTACTTTCGTCTGCGAACTTATCAATCGCCAACCACTGCTTAGGGGTAATGATGCCACCAGGCATACGAGCACGAAGCATGACGTTATGTAACGGTTCGAGCTTTTGTTTGGTACGTTCGTTACGAATATCACGGTCGTCTTGTTGATACATACCGTGGAAACGAATCAACTGAAAGTTATCAGCAGTAAAGCCACCTGTTATGCGGTCTTGGAGATCTTGTTCAATCGTACCGCGTAGGTTATTACTTTCACGCTTAAGACGCTCATTGTCAGCCAAAGGTCCAAGTACTTGACCTAGCACTTCTTGCTCTATTACTTGCTTGCTCATTAGTACACATCCCTTTGGTAACGTTTCGCTTTACGTAAATCATTAATATATTGTTCAGCTTGCTCGCGGCTCTGGTTGCCATGCTTTTCCGCTATCGAAACTAACGCTTCATGAACATCTTTAGCCATTCGAGTCGCATCGCCACAGACATAGAGGTACGCGCCCTCTTGCAGCCATTGCCACACCTGCTCTGCTTGTTCGATTAAACGATCCTGAACATAAACCTTTTCTTTTTGGTCACGGCTAAAGGCAACATCGAGCTTAGTTAGCGCGCCAGACTTGAGGTACTTTTGCCATTCAACTTGGTATAAGAAATCTTGAGTAAAGGTACGGTCACCAAAGAACAACCAGCTTTTTCCTTCAGCATCATTGTTTTCACGCTCTTGAACAAAACTGCGGAACGGTGCGATACCGGTACCCGGGCCGACCATGATGATTGGTGTATTGTCGTCTTGTGGTAATTTGAAGTTATTGTTGTTCTCAACAAACACCTTCACTTCACCACCCTCTTCAAGACGTTGAGCTAAGAAGCTAGAAGCTCCGCCTAAACGAGACTCTTCGCCTTTTTGGTATTCAACCAAACCAACCGTCAAGTGAACTTCTTCATCTACTTCTGCTTGGCTTGATGCAATAGAATAGAGACGCGGTGTCAGCTTACGTAACAGGCCAATTAACTCATCAGCCGATAGCTTAGTTTTCTTCTCAGCTAAAACATCGACAACTTGAGTATTACCCGCGTATTCACGAAGCTTGTCTTTATCTTCCACCAGCTTGATTAACTTCTTGCTGCCCGATAACTCAGCAAACTTAGTCACAAGTTGAGGGTTTGAAGTGGTAATCTCAAATTTACTCACTAGCGCACTATGGATAGATAGATTCTCACCATCGACATCGACACTTTCGATACCCGACAACCCAACCTTAGAAAGAATCTGATTTGCGAGTTCTGAACTGTTTTCATACCATACGCCTAGCGCATCGCCGGGTTGGTAGGTAATGCCCGACTCATCAAGATCAATCTCGATATGACGAACATCTTTACCCGAGTCACGACCCGTGATCTTTTGACTGGTTAATAGTGTCGCTGTATATGGATTTTGTTTGGTGTATTGCGAATGACCGGCGGCCGCTTGACCGACTGGTAATTGAACCACATCGGCTTCAGTGCCTGTCGATAGCGTCTCTTTTACTTGCTCTAATGCTTTAGCGCGCCATTCCGTTGCTGATTCTTCGTAATCAACATCACAATCAAGACGGTCGACAAACGATTTAGCACCAAGCTTAGCGAGGAAGCTATCGAAGTCTTTAGCCGTTTGGCAGAAGAACTCATAGCTTGAGTCACCTAAACCAATCACACCGTATTGTAGGTTTGATAATTTTGGCGCTTTCTTCGATTGTAGGAATTCATGCAACTCAATAGCGTTATCAGGGGCTTCGCCCTCACCATTGGTTGAAGCCACAAAAATGACGTGTGTCTCTTTGGCTAGGTTCTTACCTTTATAATCACTTGCATCGAAAAGCTCGACAGCAATACCTAAGGCTTTTGCTTCTGCCTCGAGCGATTCAGCGACGCCTTTCGCATTACCGGTTTGAGAAGCGAAGATAATGCTGAGCTTACCCGCTGGCTTAGCCGCTACTGCAGCGGCCGCTTGAGCGATTGGCGCAGCAGCACCGACAGGCTGAGCTTGGCTCACTCCCCAAAGGTAACCACTGACCCATGCCAGTTGTTGTGAAGACAGTTCAGAAACAGTTTGCTGAAGATGACCCAATTGTTGGTCATTAAGTGGTGCTGCTAGCCCAGGTAACTCATTAGCCCCAGACTGTGCATTATTGTTTTGTGAAGACTCTTTCTTATTTAAAGACATGGTCACGACATCCCTAATCATTGCGTGACGATAGATTAACCACTCCTTTTAATAACAAGAAAGAATAGAAAAGTATGTTTTATAACTTTTTGGAAGTAAAAACCGATTGAAACGTAAATTGACTTACTGGTTTTCAATACGCACTTGCTGAAAGCCAACCGCCATTGCCGATTTAGATGCTAGGTCTAAATCCGCGTAATGGCACTCTTCACCATGAACATCAGTAAGCAGAACAAAGCCACCTCCCATATGGCGAAACTCCACAACCCAAGACCCTTCTTGAATTGAGGGCTCTATGATAGCTTCAACTAACAGGTTTTCTCTATATAAATTTCGTAATTCATTGAGTGTCATATTCCATCCCTTGCTTTGACCTCACTACATAGACCTTATAAGAATAGACGCAAATTGGCTCTCTGTATTAAGGATGGTCGAAAGTGATGAATGTGCTAACTAATTCCAGAAAGATATATACTCAAGTAACCAATAGATATAAAAAACGCCACTTAATAAAGTGGCGTTCTTAAAATTCGCTCTAAATTTGCTTTATATGGCCTAGAAGCGCACTTCAGCACCAGCAAACCAGCCATCGACCATAACAAAGCTCTTACCTAGTTCTGAGCTAAAGAACTCATCCGAATCTAAATCGATAACACGGTAACCACCACGCAGGGCAATTTCAGATTCTGATACAGGGATTCGGTACTGAACACCCGCCATCAAGTCAGTGCTCTTAATACCACTGCTATCACCGAACTCCATCGTACCAATGATATCGAAGTTGGTGTCCGGCACATTGATCTCTGCGTTACCGTAGAAGCTCCACGTGAACTCATCAAACGTCGATGTTTTCGCACCTGTTGCTTTTGGTTCAATGTAATTCGAGTTTGAGTATTGAGTAAACGTCACACCCGCATCGAAGTTCATCAGCTTGTGATCTAACAACGTGTAATAGAAGGTGTAATCGTACTTATCGAAAGCCAATGAATCTGCATCAACAGAAGTATAGCGAAAGCTAGCGTTTGGTAGCATCGGGGCATTATGCTCAAATGCGAAATACAACGAAGGTGAGTTAGAGTCATCATCTTGTCTAACTTCGTTTAGCTTTGTACTTCCCCACCACATATCGGCACCGACTTTAGCCGTGTAAGAAAACTCTTCTTCAGCAGACACTGCCGAGCTTAAAGATAGCATTCCCACTAAAGCAATTAATGGCATTTTATTCATTTGAGATAGCTCCAATTCCATATCGTTGTGCTAATTGTATGCACATTCATAGATTATTGGGGAAAATTCTATCACACATCTTAAATTCTCAAACGATAAACCGCTGACGATCAAAGATATGACGACACCATGACCTTAGTAACGTCTTTGGTTAGAACTGTGTACAAAGTTTTTGAAAAACCACACACCGATTGCAATCACGATCAACCAAGGCAGTAACTTAAACACGACCCCCATCATACCTAAGACCAACATGACTAATAACGCTACTCCGGTTGCAGCCAATACCGTCATAAACGTGATACCAGTGACAAGTAGAGTTGCGACGAAAATAAGAACAAAGATTAATTCAAACATAATGGTCTCCCTAATGAGTTAATGACCTATCTTTCCTACTTTCTAACATTGCAGCTTCCATACCAAGTGTGCCAAACCAATAAAACCCTTATTTATCAGATAAATAAAAAGCCACACATCTTCATGCGTGGCTTTTCAGAAACTTACAGTGGTAAATTTAGCCTCTAGTGGCGAATTTAACCTTAAGTTTTTAACTTAGAGGGAGCTTAAACATTTAGCTCTTTAGGGATCTTAGCCAATGCTGTTTGCATCACTTCAATACCTGCACCTTTCTTATGTGCGTTTTCACTGATGTAGCGACGCCATTGTCTTGCACCAGGCATGCTTTGAAACAAACCAAGCATGTGACGAGAGATGTGGCCTAAACTTGCGCCATTTGAAAGTTCACGCTCGATGTACGGGTACATCTCTTCGACAACCTGTGAGCGCTTCTTAATTGGTGTGTCTAAACCAAAGATCTGTTGATCAACTTCAGCCAAAATAAATGGGCTATGGTAAGCCTCACGACCAATCATCACACCATCAAGATGTTGCAAGTGCTCCTTAGTTTGCTCAAGAGTCGTAATGCCACCATTCACGGCAATCACCAGATCAGAGAAATCTTTCTTGATTTGGTATGCACGATCGTAATCTAGCGGTGGGATCTCACGGTTCTCTTTCGGGCTAAGGCCACTCAACCACGCTTTACGCGCGTGAATAGTAAATTGCTCACAGCCACCTTTTTCAGAAACCGTCGAAACAAACTTAGTTAGAAACTCATAAGAGTCTTGGTCATCGATACCGATACGCGTTTTCACGGTAATTGGAATATCAGTGACTTCTTTCATCGCTGAAACACAATCTGCCACCAACTCGGGCTCAGCCATCAAGCATGCACCAAATCGACCATTCTGAACTCGGTCTGAAGGACAACCTACGTTAAGATTCACTTCATCGTAACCACGCTCACCAGCAAGCTTGGCACAAGCCGCAAGATCAACCGGGTTTGAACCACCGAGTTGAAGTGCAAGAGGATGTTCTTGCTCGTTATATTCTAGGAAGTCGCCCTTACCATGTAAGATCGCGCCCGTTGTTACCATTTCCGTGTACAGAAGAGTCTGCTGAGAAAGCAAACGGTGAAAGTAACGACAGTGGCGGTCAGTCCAATCGAGCATGGGTGCAACAGAAAGTCGGTTACTAGCGTATTTACTGGTTTTATTAGTGTTTGTCATGATTCAGTCTCAATTAATACTGTACAAACATACAGTGAATTACCTAGAATTAAACGGAATTACTTCCTGTAGTACCCCTCAAGTACCCCTTTAGGAGTTGGACAATGGCAAGTTATACCATCGAGACCAGAAAGCTAAAAAGCGGTGAACCAAGGTTCAAGGTAACAATCATCGTTAAAAAGAATTCGCGCATTATACACAGGGAAAGCAAAACTCTAAAAAAGAAAGCACTCGCTAAAGCTTTCGGTAAAAAAAGGGTAGCTGAACTAGAAGCTCAAGGGGTACTCAATCAGCCAAAAACAGTCCCCCTTTCGGTACTCCTCGATTTGTTCATGGCTGAGCGTGATCTCTGGGACAATACAGGCCGCACAAAACGCTACGTTATTAAAATGCTTAGGGATTGCGACATCGCCAATGTTGAGAGCAATCAACTGCGAACTAGCGACTTAATCGAGCACTGTAAAAATAGAAGAGGCGCAGGAGCCAAACCCGCAACGATTTATCATGATATTGCTTACCTACGTTCTGTAATGAAAAAGTCTAAGCCTGTCTTCAACATCGACACCAATCACCAGATATTTGATGAAGCCGTACCCGTTCTGATTGATATGGGGTTAGTCGGTAAGAGTCAGAAACGAACACGTCGCCCAACTTCTGAAGAACTGAAACTCTTAAAGCTTGGATTAGAACAACGTGAATCTTTCCGGCCAAACGGCACAACTCGAATCCCATTCACCGATATTCTTGAGTTCAGCATTCTTACTTGTATGCGAATTGGTGAAGTCTGCAAGCTGCGTTGGGAAGATCTCAACCAAGAACATAAAACAATTCTTGTCAGAGACAGAAAAGACCCAAGGAAGAAAGAAGGTAATCACATGATTGTACCGCTGCTTGGTGAGTCATTTGAGATCACCCTAAAGCAGCCAAACAAAGGCGAACTTATTTTCCCGTACAACTCACGAAGCGTTAGTGCAGGCTTTCAGCGAGTAAGAAATGAATTAGGTATTGAAGATTTGAGATATCACGACTTACGCAGAGAGGGGGCAAGTCGTTTATTTGAGAAAGGCTACTCCATTGAAGAAGTAGCCCAAGTGACTGGTCATCGTAACTTAAATATTTTATGGCAAGTTTATACTCAACTTTATCCCCATAAACTACATGAGAGATGACTGAGTTACCCAACTAAACTCGATAAGGAGGAAGAGGGATAGCTGCGACATCTAGCCTTGCACATGATGATTGTACAAATTCTCTAAAATACGGCCATGCATGAAAGTAAACATGGCTCTCAGCGAACTCAAAACACTCTTCTTGAGACAGACTACATTTAGAGCGGTATTGAATGGTATATTCGGCTTTTATTTCCATGATAGCTTCAATAGATTCATCAGTAGGCTCTTTCTCTGCATCATCAGCGTATAAGCTACGGATTCCTAGAGAGACATAGAACTTGTACATATAAGGAGGAACGTCACTATCCTGTTCCTCTTCTTCATTATCCATTACAAGCTCTCTTATCGTCCCTGTATGTCTCATGATCTGAGTGAACTCTAAGTGCTCTTCTTCTATATCTTCTAATTCAATACTATCATCAACATGCACAGAGAAACTGCGCATCTTAATCTGATCAACTAATAAATTTTTTACACCTTTGTTGGTGCAATCGCTAGACATCAGGCTACCTTCTTTTCTCGATTCCAAGTAACTGCATCTACTTTGTAGACATTCGCTTCTTTTTTATATTTTGGAACTTTCTTTACATGTGTAACATTAGACCAGAAGTTTTTTCTCTCTGGTTTTTCAGGAAGCTCTACAGGTAAAATAACATTTGGCTTAACACCAAGTGCAAAACAAATATCAGATAGTGAACCCAACGTCATATTACGAGAGCCACTCAAAACCTGCGTCACGTAAGACTTAGATTTACTTAGTTTTCTAGCTAGCTCTGCTTTGCTAACTCCTTTATCTTCCATAATCATTAGGAGGTCTTCTGTAACAGTGTAAACAAGATCATCTCTTGCAAACGCTTTTTCTTCGGCATTGCTGAAGACAGTTCCCTCTTGGAAGAACATATCTCTTGCGTTCATAACCTACTCCTCAATTTTTCGCCAATTGGCAACAACTCTATCAGTGTCTTTTTGATCAAGCTTATCCTTTGCTTTATATATGTAGTGACTGATAAAAACTGTATGCGGATGTTTTTTCGAGTGCCAACAATACCCTCTGATAGGGATTTTTTTAAGTGCACGGAATTTCCCACCATTTTTAGGTAGATTTCCTTCTAAAGGATAGTTTTCACCTGACAAACGTCCTTTATTCGCTAACTGTTCAATCTGTCTGACCATCCACATAGCCATTCCGGTGCGTTTTTTGGGTGGATTAACACTATTTATAGCGTTCTCGAAACTTTCGAGTGCACCTTCACAATGAACGACTGTTAGACGTTCTCCTTGAAATTTTTTCTTTAGATTGCTGACCAACTCGATATACCGGTAATATTAGTTCATATATAAGTTAACTTTCAAGTGATTTCATGTAATTTCTGCTCATTAAGCCACCACAACAAACTTAACTGTTTATACATACATAATTGAAAATCTATTTAATCTAGAGCGTAACAATACATTATATTCTCATCTCTTTGAAATTATTGTGATTGATAACGACAATATAAAACTAGAGCAATACGCTACAAAATCGAATGACTTTTTTCTCCGCTCAATTCTGTCGAAAAATAGTGCCACTACCCACAATTATGCTTGGTTTCAAGCTCAACAACACGTTGAACTAACTTATCCAATAAGTGTTTTGTCCCCCTAACATTTTGCCAAAGCATTCCTAGAATCAATACTTCTGTAGGCTTCAAACCTAGCTCTGTTAATATGGGTAAAATAGGAAAATCAATCATTCATCTCCCTTAAATTCATTGCGTAGAGTTTCCCATAGGCCAAATACTATTGGAGCACTTGCGCCAATAATGCCACCGAATTGAACACCGTCTGCCGATACGCTCGCGGTGATAAGTTCAGGGTGACCAGCTACCAAAGCAGCTCCCGCGCCAAGTAACGCTAAACCCTTTTTAGTGGAAGGAGCAGATCATTTTCTTCTGTTCACTTTCTATGACGCGGACTTAAATAACCAACTTTTCAAGTTCGATTCGGTGAGAGGCTTTTCCTTTACTGTGCTTTACCCATAAACGCTTTGGTTGGTATCCATTGGCACGGACCTCAACATCATAATTACCCTCTGGCAATCGCATACCGGCTTGGTACCTAGGCTTAATATTCATTATTCGAACCTTAAAACCCGGTTGGTTCTGTGCATTTGAATTGATGTACATAGGAAACTCCGTTTGGGCTTCATTATTGTTTTTAGCTGAACTCACCGGTTCGCTCTCAGCACGCTGAGTTAAATAACGAGCAAAAACACCATCAAACTCCGCTACCGAATGCTCCAAAGAGGTAGAAAACCCATCAGTAATACGCATACTTTTGTCTATTTGAGCGCCAAGTGGATGAATCAACGGTTGAGTATGTATCACCCAACGAACGGCATAAGAAGCCGACGGAGATAGTGTGTCACTGACTTGCTCTAAGAAAAAGCCAATCGTTGAGTCCGTTTGAGTGTACTTGGATGAAAATACATTCACAGGCACAACAAGAATAACGAATATGACGATAAACGAGCTGCCTATATTCAGAGCCTTGCTCTTCAAGTTCGGTGCTGGCCGTGGTTTATGGCAATTCATCAACGCGATAAATTTTCCTGGCAGCTTAAACACCGTTAGGACAACGAGAAATAGCGATAGTCCCATTGATATTGGCGGCACAATGATAGAACGCAATGCCGCTTTGCCTTGTTCAGCATAAGGGCCATCATCAGCAAACTGAGCGCGTGACGCCTCAATATAACCTAGCCAATAATCTCTCTCACGCCTCACATTTGGAACAATAACCTGTTGGTAAAATTGCTTATTATTCCACGTCGCCATCATGGGCTCGACGTAATAACGTTCGCCCATACGATTCTTTATTTGTTGCTGAACTTCGGCTACTTTTTGAAAATCATTCCAAGATAAGTTCGGTTCAATGTCGTAACCCCGCTGCTTTGCCTCGGCATGCCAACGAGCTTTGGTGTCCTTCATAACTTTGTTTCTGACTGCATTTTTAAACACGCTAATTTGGTTTATTTGCCAATTGGAGTCTAAATGGATCCCCTTTCGATGAACTTGAGTACGAACCTTACTTGCTGTTGTAGAGTGGGAGCGAAACTCCGACATAGAGTCGATTCCCATAGGATAACCGGTCTCTTTTAAGAACTGTTTTTGCCACACTGCCAGTATTCGTGGTGTGTAATGAGCGACACTATTGGTATACGTTTTATCTTGAATGGCTTCTCCAGCTTGCCCTGTCGCCTGCTCAATACCGGCTTGGATAACTGATAAGCCTAGAGAACCGAATGCTTCCCCCCAAGATGTTTCACCTTTCGTTCGTCGAAAGGTTTTCTCTAACCAATAATCCATCGGTTGGTGGGGAATCGAGTTATCTTTTAATAAGCGTTCATAGCGATCTTCAATGCGGCTGATACAATTGGCTCTTGAGCTTCCTTTGCGTTTATAACAGCGTTCTTTATCATCAAATAGGTCAAAAATAGGTTGTGCAACTCTTTGTGCTCTCGCCTCTGCTCTCGTTAAATAGGCCTTACTCGCCTGTTGATAATCACGATACCCCGTCGCGACGGTCGACTCGACCTCTTCCCACGCTTGATTGGCCTTTTGATGGCGAGACTCTACCGTCTGATTATACGCCCCAACATGTTTTTGATATTGATGCCACGATTGCTGAACTTCACTCCGTAATACTTTATAGTTCGCATAGTGCTCATCGAAATTGGCGTTTGCTCGATTTTGAATATAACGATCCAAAATTTGAACTTTCTTATCATCAATATGACTTAAGAATGCATCATTGCTGTAAACCAACCCACCGATCAAAGCGAGAAAAGTCATTTCTGACGACTCGGTACTCGCCTCTGAGTTATAAGGGATCCCTTCGATATTAATCGCATTCATCGCTAAACTAGATCGCAGTACAGAGGAAAAGAAAGCCTCCTGTCTCTGCTTTGCACTACTCGGTTCAATCAACCATTTATCTATTACCGCCTTTTGACCAAAAAAAACCGTTGGCCAAACCAAAGCTGTAATCACGACCAACGATGAAATAGCGCGAAACTTCGTCGTGGTCAGCCATCCTTTAAGTAGAAAATCCGCAACAATTAAAGTCACCCCGATCCCTGAGATGGTTCGGCCAAATAGCTCCGTTTTATGTAATTGAGCATCACTAACATCGATTCCACCCGCAATTTCAACCAACTTGGCGTTGAAAGCGACTTCAGGAAAAAGATAAAGAAGTGAACAAAAAAACAACAAAACAGCCAACCATTTCGGCTTCTTATTATTTGTGGTTATTACGTCCTGGCTAGGAACTGGTTTCATCTTAACGCTTCCATAATTTGTCTATCCCTGTTCTCATCAAACATCATTTTTCTGTCGGCATCGAAATGCTGATCGCATCGTTACTTAAATTTAAATCTTCATCTTGAATATCAAACAGCACTGCTGGCTTCGCGCTCTGCGTTGTTTGCGTTCTTTTTTTCACACCTTTCACGCTAGCAGGCTTGGAATATGACACACTCCTAATGAGACCTCGGTTAGTGATGTAATGGCCATCTTTGAGGTAATCTATTTGTTCATAGAGTCGGTGAAAATCAGCGTCATTGGGTAGGCCAGCAACGGTTTCGCCTGCTAACGTTGTGGGTTGGTAGCCATTTGATTGAACGACAAGCTGTGGAGCAAGCTGCTGACAAATAGAGAACTTACTGGTATCCATGATCGCCTCATCTGGCAGAGGTCGACCTGCCTTAGCTAACGAGACCAATTGATCTTGGTGGTAATCCGTTCCGTTAATCGTATAAGTCACCACCTTCATGCCTTGCGCTTTCGCACGGCTGTAAATTGTCGCATATTGTCGGTAACTTCTTATATCAACATGTAATCCACTATTGGGGCCAAGTATTCGTTTTACCGTTTTAGCGGAATGTTTGGGCTTATGCTTACGATAACGCCCCTCCATAGCAAAGGCGCGATCGATATTCTTTTTATTTTTCTGATAATAATCATCAGAACCCATGCCTCGTTTTGCATCTCGCTTAAACTGAGCAACCGACGCCGAATGAGGCTCCCATACATACCCAAGATAAACACTTGAATTGATTTCCCGCATTTTTTTCAGAACGTCCATATCCATTGATGAATAAAAATAGTTTCTATAGGGGAGACTTTGTCTGGCCATTTCGTCGAGTTTAAACAAATCTTCCATGGAGCCATCTGATGTTTTTATTTCAATATTAAGGGGTTGTTCAATCGTTGCGTAATGGTACCAATCATTCACGGCTTCATTGAAATAAGCGGGACGATACCCATCTAATGTTCCGTCAGGGCTCCTTCCACTCAGAGAGTTCCACTCACTACTCTTCATACGACTCACGCGATATCGCTTACCATCACTTCGAGCGGTTGCTCTTCCTGTTTCTATGTCGTGATGTACAACCCAATCTTTATCACGCGTCAGCATCACATCAATTTCTGCTCCATCAAAACCACTTACCGCCGCCATTTGAATCGCATTACGAGAGTTTTCAGCATAATTAGAGCTGCCACGGTGGGCGATAACATCAATAGGGCACTGTCCTTTGATGTAAGAGATATCCCCTCCCATGGTTTGATAAAGATTGCGCGATTTTAACGCCAACTGCATATCACGAAACATTTCTCGCCCCTCTGCTGAGTTATGATTCGAGATTAGTTTTGCATCTGCAGGTAATCCAAGCCCTCGCTCCAAGGTTGGTTGTGGTGGTGTTACTTTATCTGTAGATGAACATCCCTGAATAAGAGCAATAGTAGTGACAAGCAGCCCTCTTGAAAGCGTGGTTACACGTGAAGGTGGTGAAAACATGAGATCCTTATCCGTTGGTAGCTTATATGTGACATAACTGGGTTTCACACGCTGAGCACGACAAAGTCGGCCTCCAAGCACGGAGACCGCAAAGTGCTAATATATGATGACTCCAACCATTGATTTCGATTGTTGATATGTTGTTGGAGTGGACGTATTTAATGGTTTAATTTGATTGAAAGCAAAGGCTCAAAAACTCATAAATACAAATCATGATTACATTATTTCATCAAATAATAATTGAATAAGCCCTTGTTCATCTGGGATGTCATACCCCTTTCGACATGGATAAGCCAAACCATCTGTGAAGTTCAAAAACGAAAAGCTATTGTCTATGCTTTCGCTCCCCTCTTCATCCTGCCATGGTTCAATAGTACTGTTCTGTTTAGTCACGATATAACCACACGAATTGACAGGCATCTCGGTCTTACGATTTAAGACTATCTTATGATTGGAATTATTGTAGTGATTTACTCGAATCTTACCGGCTAACGCTAGATATATCGCCCCTGCGGCGCCCAAAAGCAAAGTATGGCCGATAACTTTACCTGTCGCACTCGCTACGGCGATTCCAACATTAGCAGTCGCACTCGCGATGCTTTGACCTCGGTTTCCATAACGGTCTGTAGAATACACGTAATCCACGCTATGTTTTCTTTCAACGCGAGCACGTTGTCTGACAGGAGTATGGTTTATGTACTCTTGACCACCAAAAGCATCAAAGTTGTGTATTAATACCGGAACACAATGATAAGTTTCTCCATTCCAGTTCACTACACGAGCCTTCATTTGCCATGGATAATACTCTTCATCTAAATATTTCTTACATAAAGCTGGTAACAAATGGCTAAGTAACGCTGTGTTGTGATCGCTCTGCGCCATGTTGTACAGTTCTTGCGTTATTGATCGGGCCTGCTCTTGATCTCCTGATCTTGCGGCAACGATAAAGAGAATGACCTCGCCCCAAAAAGTATCGTTGATCAAGTAGTCAACCGGCAAATTATCGATTTCGATTAAAGCTCGTGGAACATCTTCATCGGACAAAGCCTCCAATACTGCAGACAAGTGATGCACGCGATCTTGAGGCTTTGCAATAGGTTCGTAATATGCGTCCCATCGTTCAACAAAGGTCTTCCAACGCATTATTTTTTTAAACTCCTCAGTTACTCCTTCCGTGGTGAGTAACTTAGGTTCAATATATTTTGCAATGTGCTTTTTATGACCGTCTCGCTTTTTCATCGCCTTTGTGTAAATTTTGCTATCAGACTTGAATAAGTGCAGTGCTAAACCATAGCTTTCATACCATTCACCAAGGTTAAGATGACTACTTTCTAATGAAGCTTTAGCCAAAGCGTCAAAATGCTTTTTCATTTTATTCCCTTCCAATTTGACGACTTAAATAAAGATAAAGGCGATGACTAAAATAATAGCTGCGGCTATAGCCAGTTTGATGTATAGCTCATTTTTTTTAACTCTTGGTTCTTCCACTTCTTCAAGCTTATCCCTCATGGCCTTAAAGTCATCCAAACGTTGTTGATAACGTTTTTCTCTTTGATTATAGATGGACAACAGTTTCAGAAATGATTCTTTGTTTACTTGCTCCACAGCTTAACTCCAAGCATTTGAAATTAAAGACTAAAACTCCAATACACCATGACAAGCTCATGTTGACAGGAGGGGTCAATAGTCTTCTTCTAGTCTATATTAGGCATCGATTTTAGCGAATAAGGAACAATATGCGATAAGAAATGTGATTTAAAACAGCACATTATTGTAAGAAAAATTAATTGAGCTAAATTGAACTCAAATGAAGATGTCATATCAACTTTACCTCACATTTTTTATTTAAACCTATTCACCAAACCTCTAATTCAGCCTCACTAATCAGTTATGCCTTGAGTCACACTGTCATTTTGAGTTACCTTGTCTTATTCAAAGTCGTGGGTCACAATACGCTCTGTACCTGACTTTAATAGAAATCATTGGCTCCCAAAACGTAGTAACCTAGAAATAAGGTTTGATTAGGGATGTCCGATTGAATGGTGAAAAATTTGGACCACACATTAATAGAGCAAGTTGAAGGGATATGCGCATCGCGAGGCGTTAGATTAACACCTCAAAGAAAGCGAGTGTTTGAGCTCATTTTCTCTAATAAAAAAGCCTCCAGTGCTTATGAATTATTAGAGCAGTTGAAAGTCAGTGAACCGCAAGCCAAGCCTCCTACAGTTTATCGTGCTTTGGATTTCTTGTTGGAACAAGGTTTCATTCACCGAGTTGAATCAACCAATAGCTTCATATGTTGCTGTTCTTGCAATGCAAACAAACATTTCTCCCAACTACTGATCTGCGATAAATGTGGCACTGTGATAGAATTGCAAGACGATGCGCTTGTCACTCTACTCGCTAGTAACGCTGAGAAGCATGGCTTTCAATTGACCAATCATGTCATTGAATCGCATGGCATTTGCCAATCTTGCTCCTCCGAGATGAAAGAATAAGATTATAGAAGAACATTATGCGCGCTGAATTTGTAAACCCGTTTTTAGCTTCTTTGATGAATGTACTAAAAACGATGGCTTCTCTTGAATTGAAGCCACAAAAACCAAGAGTTAAGAAAGATGAAATCGCTCGTGGTGATGTATCCGGCCTAATTGGTATGGTTGGCACACAATCTCGTGGCTCAATGTCGATCACTTTTGATGAAGGTCTTGCCCTAGAAATCATGGAAAACATGTTGGGTGAACGACCAAATGGCTTGAACGAAGAAGTGACCGATATGGTGGGTGAAATCACTAATATGGTGACTGGCGGTGCAAAACGTATTCTTGCGGAAAGCGGCTTTGACTTCGATATGGCAACGCCAATCGTGGTTTCCGGTAAAGGTCATACGATTCGTCACAAGTGTGATGGGGCAATCATCATCATGCCTTTTTCATCTCAATGGGGTAATGCTTTCATCGAGATCTGTTTCGAATAACAGCTGTTGATTTCTAGCAGTACTGAGTATCAAAGAAGGTTGGCATAATGCCAGCCTTTTTTATTACCTGCGATTTAACCATTGCTTGCTCTACAGATACAAAAACGCCAACCCGAAGGTTGGCGTTTTTTGGATGCTATCGACTCAATTAAGCTTTAAGCGCTTTAAATGCGTTGATTAGACCGTTCGTTGAGCTGTCGTGAGATGTTACTTGAGCATCATCAGCAAGCTCTGGAAGAATTTGGTTTGCTAGTTGCTTACCAAGTTCTACACCCCATTGGTCGAAGCTGAAGATGTTCCAGATAACACCTTGAACAAAGATCTTGTGCTCGTACATCGCGATTAGGTTACCTAAAGAGCGAGGGTTGATTTGCTTAACAAGAATTGAGTTCGTTGGGCGGTTACCTTCAAACACTTTGAAAGGTACTAGCTCAGCAACTTCTTCAGCTGTTTTGCCCGCAGCTAGGAATTCAGCTTCTACAGTCTCTTTTGTCTTACCGAAAGCTAGAGCTTCAGTTTGAGCAAAGAAGTTAGACATTAGCTTCTGGTGGTGATCAGATGCTGGGTTGTGGCTGATAGCAGGCGCGATGAAGTCTGATGGGATCAGCTTAGTGCCTTGGTGAATCAGTTGGTAGAAAGCGTGCTGACCGTTTGTACCTGGTTCACCCCAGATGATAGGACCAGTTTGGTATTCTACTGGATTGCCGTCACGGTCAACAAATTTACCATTCGATTCCATGTTGCCTTGTTGGAAGTAAGCCGCAAAACGGTGCATATATTGATCGTAAGGTAGAATTGCTTCTGACTCAGCGCCGTGGAAGTTGTTATACCAAATACCGATAAGCGCAAGGATTACTGGAATGTTGCTTTCAAACTCAGTTGAAGCAAAGTGGTTATCCATCTCGTGAGCACCTTCTAGTAGCTCAACGAAGTTATCGAAGCCAACAGATAGTGAGATAGAAAGACCGATTGCAGACCATAGTGAGTAACGACCACCAACCCAGTCCCAGAATTCGAACATGTTGTCAGTATCAATACCAAACTCAGCGACCGCAGTTGCGTTAGTTGATAGTGCTGCGAAGTGTTTAGCTACGTGTGCGTTGTCACCCGCTTCAGCCAAGAACCAATCACGTGCAGAGTGCGCGTTAGTCATTGTTTCTTGAGTCGTGAATGTTTTAGATGCCACTAAGAATAGCGTTGTTTCTGGGTTAAGAGGCTTAAGTGTCTCAACGATGTGAGTGCCATCTACGTTAGAAACGAAGTGCATGTTTAGGCGAGTTTTGTATGGCGTTAGTGCTTCAGTCACCATGTATGGACCAAGATCCGAACCGCCGATACCGATGTTTACAACATCAGTGATCTCTTTACCTGTGTAACCTTTCCACTCACCAGAAACGATGCGGTGTGTGAACAGTTCCATTTTTGCTAGTACAGCGTTAACTGCTGGCATTACGTCTTTGCCGTCAACCATTACTGGCTTGTCGCTACGGTTACGTAGAGCAGTGTGAAGTACTGAACGACCTTCAGTCTTGTTGATTGCATCACCACCGAACATTGCTTCGATTGCAGACTTAACTTCAGTCTCGTTCGCAAGAGCAAATAGGTGCTGCATAGTTTCAGCATCGATAAGGTTCTTAGAGTAATCCACTAAGATGTCAGAACCGAAACGAGTAGAAAAGCTCTCGAAACGCTTTGCATCTTGAGCAAACAGCTCTTTCATATCCATATCTTGAGCAGACTCAAAATGTGCCGTTAGAGCTTTCCACGCTTGTGTATGCGTTGGGTTGATATTTTTCAACATGGTATCTATCCCGATGTTACTGTAGGTTTTATTCTAAACGTCACCTAGGTGATGAATAGAACCCCCGATTAGGCGAAAGTTTATATTTTTCTGTGATGACCAAACCGCGCCACCACTGAAAGATTCTTTGTAATTTTTTTTCACGACGTATTATGCCGCATATGAAGAGCTGTACCTTGAGATAAATCAGGATTAGATTTCCTGACAGAAGAATCGGTACAGACTCTAGCTCTAACATAATTAAATGTGAGCGAGACCTGATAAATTCAAGTTCAAAAGATAGCGTTAAACCACTTTTTTTCCAAATACATTATAAAGGATGGCGTATGTGGATTCAGAAGACTATACACCTAAATGCACGAAAGCGTGGATTTCATCTCATTACTGATGAAATTGAACAACAGATACACGATATCAACTCTCTATCTGTTGGTTTATTACATCTTTTTATCCAACATACCTCTGCCAGCCTCACATTAAATGAGAACGCAGATCCTACCGTCCGTACCGATATGGAATCGCACTTCAATAAGTTTGTCCCAGAGCGAGCGCCCTACTACAGACACACCTATGAAGGTGATGATGACATGCCTGCCCACATTAAAGCATCGACACTTGGCGCCAGTGTGACAATACCAATTAGCAATGGTCGTTTAGCTTTAGGAACATGGCAGGGCATTTACTTAGGAGAGCACCGGGATTGTGGTGGAAGCCGAACTGTGATCGCTACGATGCAAGGTGAGTAGACTGCTTGAAAACAAGATTTCCATAATAAAAACAATATCTTGTTAATAAAAAAGAGTGGAGCGTTTCCACAACCACTCTTATAAAAATAGTATTTGGCCTACTGTAGGCCGAAAGCTTTAGAAGGGCTGATTTATCATGACCCTAAAGGTCCCTTCATCACCACCTCGCGCTAATTCAGCACGAACAACAATGCCTTCCACTTGGAAACGAACCGCGCCACCTAAGCTCCACTTCATGTCTGTATGCAGTGTTTTAATGTCGTACTCATCGGCAACACGCCCTACTTCAGCAAACGCTACCCATTGCCACCAAGGCAAGTCGTAGTAGTTAATCAGTGGGATATCGCCCAAAGGTTGCCAGTCAGGAAGCACTCGATACTCTGCAGAGTAATGCACTGCAGAGCGACCGTGATAACGGCCTCCGGTATAACCTCGTAATCGATACAAGCCACCTAATCGAGCTTGCTCGGTCTCCGGTGGACGAGCACAATCTTGCCCAGAGCAGTTATCCCACGTTGGCGTGTCAGCGGTATAGAAATCAAATGCTAAAACTTGTTGATCGAATAAGTCCCCTAAAGGACCTAAAGCAAAGTACTGGCTATTTTGGAAGGTCCACTTAAGCCACAAGTCATCGTTAGACCAACTCTCTGCGCCAGTGGTGAACTCAAGGTTAGTGTGAGAACCTCTGGTCGGGTTGCGTGTGCTATCACGGTTATCCCAATCAAACGCCAAACTAAAGCCTGTTGCCTCCTCGGTATTATTTAAACCTTCCAACTCACGAGCAGTATAAAAAGGCGTAAATAGAATCGAACTGACACCCGATTCGATTGGCGAAGCAAAGCTCACATCTTTGATTGGCTGAAAAGCACCGAGTAAACCGTGTTCTGCAACGTTGCCCCAAGGTAGCAAATACTTAAACTCAAACTGATAGTTTTGCTCTAAGCCATCAGCAATGGTTTTGTCATCGATAGATGAATCATTATCGCCTTGAGAACCAATGTAATACGGGTTGTCGTTGAAGCGCGCTTGATACATCTGAGTGCTAAACAATACGTTCTCAGACAAGGCATAGTTAAAAGCCGATAGAAAACCGACGTAACTGTCTTTGTCTGAATAGAGTGCCATACCAAACAGAGCGGCTTGAGGTTGCCAAACACCCTTTGCGACACCCGCAACCCCAAAGGTGTTACCCATGGTTTCGGTGCTGAAGTAGAAAGGGACAAAAGCTGAATCTTTTTCTTCACTCGCAGCGGAAGAAGAAAAGCTGACACCGAGTAATGTCATTGCAGACATTAGCCAGTTTCGAGTCGTTCGCTTGAACATAATTTACTTATCAAGATCCATGATTACTTCACATATTCCATCGCAACACGCGAAGTCAGCTTAGTAACTAACTCGTAAGCGATAGTGCCGATATGTTCAGCCACTTCTTCGGAAGGTAAATCTTTACCCCACAGAGTCGCTTCATCGCCGACTTTATCTGCCGCATCAGGGCCTAGATCAACCGTTAGCATGTCCATTGATACACGTCCTGCGATCGGTACTTTTCGACCGTTAACGAACACTGGGGTGCCGTTAGGTGCAGTGCGAGGATAACCATCACCATAACCAATCGCGATAACACCAACCTTGGTATCACGTTCACTGGTCCAGTTTCCGCCATAACCCACACTTTCACCGGCTTTCACATCGCGAACGGCAATTAGGTGTGAGGTCAGGGTCATCACAGGCAAAAATCCAAGCTCTTGCGCTGATTTATCAACAAACGGAGAGACACCGTAAGATATGATTCCCGGACGAACCCAATCAAGGTGGCTGTCTGGCCAAGCGAGTAAACCCGCAGAGGCAGCAAGTGAACGCTCCCCTTCACAACCTTCAGTAAGCGACAAGAAAAGCTCTGTCTGTTCAACGGTGGTTGCTCTATCCAGTTCATCAGCACAACCGAAGTGGCTCATGTAACGTAGAGGTTTGGCAACATTCGCACATTGATGCAAACGCTCAACAAAGTTTTGGTATTGCTCAGGGCGAACACCTAATCGGTGCATACCACTGTCGACTTTTAGCCATACCACAACGGGTGTTTCCAAATCCGCATTCTCTAGCGCGCTTAATTGCTCTTCACAATGCACCACCGTTTGAATGTTATTGGTCACCAAGATTGGCAAATCGCCCGAAGAGTAAAATCCTTCCAGCAACAAAATAGGTTTAACAATGCCACCAGCACGAAGTTGTAACGCTTCTTCAATACGCGCCACACCAAAAGCATCAGAGCTTTTTGAATGCTTGGCTATATGCAGTAAGCCGTGTCCGTAGCCATTGGCTTTCACAACAGACATGACCTTGCACTGAGGAGCCTTCGACTTTATCTGGTTCAGGTTATGTTCGAGCGCGTTTAAGTCAATGCTCGCCGTCGCCGCTTTCATGTAAGTCATTAGCGATTACTCATCATCAAATGCAGGGCCTGCATAGTTATCAAATCGGGAGTGTTGGCCTTGGAACGTAAGACGAACAGAACCGATCGGACCGTTACGTTGCTTACCAAGGATGATCTCAGCAATGCCTTTCAAGGAACTATCTGGGTTATAAACCTCATCACGATAGATAAACATGATCAAATCGGCATCTTGCTCAATCGAACCTGATTCACGCAAATCCGAGTTTACTGGGCGCTTATCAGCACGTTGCTCTAGGGAACGGTTAAGCTGAGAAAGTGCCACAACCGGAACGTTTAGCTCTTTTGCTAACGCTTTCAATGAGCGAGAAATCTCGGCGATTTCAAGAGTACGGTTATCAGATAACGAAGGTACACGCATTAATTGAAGGTAATCTATCATGATCATAGAGATACCATCGTGTTCACGAGCGATACGTCGAGCACGAGAACGCACTTCTGTTGGCGTTAGACCCGAGCTGTCATCGATATACATATTCTTCTTATCCATCAGAATACCCATACTCGACGAGATACGAGCCCAATCTTCATCATCTAGCTGACCAGTACGAATCTTGGTTTGGTCTACGCGAGAAAGTGACGCAAGCATACGCATCATCAGCTGTTCGGCTGGCATCTCTAGCGAGAAGATTAAAACCGGTTTGTCTTGCTTCATCGCCGCGTTTTCACACAAGTTCATCGCAAATGTGGTTTTACCCATCGATGGACGAGCAGCAACAATAATTAAGTCAGAGCCTTGTAGACCTGCTGTTTTCTTGTTGAGGTCGTTGAAGCCAGTATCGACACCTGTCACACCATCTTGCGGCGTTTTGTATAGGATCTCGATACGTTCTAGCGTCTTCTCTAGAATGCTATCAACGTTTTGTGGACCTTCGTTTTCACTTGCACGGCCTTCGGCAATCGCGAAGACTTTACTTTCAGCAAGATCAACCAGCTCTTCCGAAGTACGACCTTGAGGGTCATAACCAGAATCAGCAATCTCATTCGCGACACCAATCAGGCTACGAACAAGTGCACGTTGCGCTACGATATCCGCATACGCATTGATGTTTGCGGCACTTGGTGTGTTTTTCGCTAAGTCAGCAAGGTAAGCAAAGCCACCCACTTCTTCAAGTTGCTCACGCAGCTCTAAATGTTCAGAGAGTGTAATAAGATCCAGAGGAGAACTTTCTTCAAGGATATCCTTTACCGCTTCAAAGATCAGACGGTGAGGACGGCTATAAAAGTCTTTGGCCACAACCTTTTCGGCAACTGTATCCCAGCGTTCGTTATCTAATAACAAACCGCCAATAACAGATTGCTCAGCTTCTAATGAATGTGGCGGGACCTTGATGGCGTCCACCTGATCGTTGGCTGATTTCTGACTTTTGGTATCCACTATGACTACACTCAATAACTAATAATGATCGTTCATTATACCCAAGAACATCCGTTTGTAATCCAATCCTATGAGTTTGTTTTATTCTTCAGGAAGAATTTACCTATTGCTGACGGAATTAACCAAGGGTAGCATTACGATCCTGCCATTCACTCACTGTATAACTAGAGGTATGCGTGTCCAAATTATTGGCTCTGAGCACTGGTCTTCTAAGCACTGGTCTCCTGAGCGCTCCGATGGCCTTAGCTGATGATGCTAAAGACTCTGTTGATGCAATCCTCGACTCTATAGTAGTTTCAGAACCTACTTCTGAGCCGATCGTCGTTGCACCGACACCTGAAGAAAAAGAGTTGGATATCGCACCGAGTGATACAAGTGATACAGAACTACCGAGCCCGCTAAAAACGGAAGTCGAATTTGGATATCAGTCGCATACTGGTAACTCTGATTCACGAGCGCTTAACGCACGCCTGAACGGTGAGTACACGGCTGGCCGTCATAGAACCAGTGGTGAATGGAAATACTACAACCTCTACAAAGATGGCGAAGAAGATAAAAGGCAATCGACTTACTCAGCTCAGAGTGACTACAAGTTAAGCCCTAAAACCTACCTTTACGGCAGTTTCAAAGGAGTCGACTCGAGATACAGTGCTTACTTTAAGGACTACACAATTTCGAGTGGTCTGGGTTACCAGTTTTCGAATACCGAAGAGTTTGTATTGGAAGTCGAAGTGGGCCCAGGTTTTCGTTACCAAGAGCCAAACCTCGATGAGATCGACGATGATGACATCATCTTCCCTGAGATTGTTGAAGAAGCGATTTTTCGTGGCAACGTGAATACGTCATGGCAGGTGTTGAAGAATTTGCAGCTCAAGGCAGACGTGACGCTTGTCTCTGGTCACAGTAACCTAAAGTTTGATACTGAGTTAGAAGCCATCAACGATATTACTGACAATATCGCGCTGAAGATCGCTCACTCTCGCCAGTACCACGATAAAGTGCCTGAAGGCTTAAGCAAAGAAGACTCTGTGCTGTCGATTAACCTACTCTTTCAATTCTAATTCCATAGCTGGTTGTTCAGCCATCAGAGCTTTTGGATCATAGTAGGCTTTTAACCTAATGTAACCCTCTCTTACCTTTTCCTATATTCCAGACATAAAAAAACACCAGCCGAAGCTGGTGTTTAAAACTTTCAAAAGAAAGAATTCGTCTTGGTACTGAAATTACTCAGCTGCAACGATAGCGATTTTCGCAGTAGCAAAAACTTCAGAGTGAAGTTGGATGCTTACTTCGAATTCGCCGATGTTACGTAGAGCGCCTTCAGGTAGGCGTACTTCGCTCTTAGCTACTGCAACACCTGCCGCTGTAATAGCGTCAGCGATGTCACGAGTACCGATAGAACCGAATAGTTTACCTTCGTCACCAGCTTTAGAAGCGATTGTAACGCCTTCTAGAGTGTTAACGCTCTCTGCACGAGCTTCAGCAGCAGCTAGTTGCTCAGCAACTTTAGCTTCTAGTTCAGCACGACGAGTTTCGAACATAGCAACGTTGTCTTTAGTTGCCATAACTGCTTTACCCTGTGGGATAAGGAAGTTACGAGCGTAACCAGATTTAACGTTTACTTGGTCGCCAAGGCCACCTAGGTTACCGATCTTATCAAGTAGAATAACTTGCATTATCTTAGTCCTCTTAAACTATTATTAACTATTACCGATTACTGATGCTTGTCAGTGTACGGTAGTAGAGCTAGGTAACGAGAACGCTTGATAGCGCGAGCTAGTTGACGCTGGTACTTAGCGCTTGTACCAGTGATACGGCTAGGTACGATTTTACCAGCTTCAGTGATGTAGTTTTTAAGAGTTGCTACGTCTTTGTAGTCAATCTCTTGTACGCCTTCTGCAGTGAAACGGCAGAATTTACGACGACGGAAGAAACGAGCCATGGGCTATCTCCTGATCTTAAATTTAGTAAAGCGGTCTTTCACAATTATCGAAATAACTATCAATGACCTAAAACAAGTTGAGAATTTTTTAAGGCGTTAAGCCAAAAAAGAATTACTCAGCAGCTGCTTCTGGTTTAGCTTCTGTACGCTCTTCGCGACGAGGAGCACGCTCTGCACGCTCTTCTTTTTGCTTAAGCATAATAGATTGCTCAGTCACAGCGCCTTTAGTGCGCATGATCATGTTACGTAGAACTGCATCGTTGAAACGGAAAGCAGTTTCTAGCTCGTCAATCACTTCTTGACCAGCTTCAACGTTCATAAGAACGTAGTGAGCTTTGTGAAGCTTGTTGATTGGGTAAGCCATTTGACGACGACCCCAGTCTTCTAGACGGTGGATAGTACCGCCAGCTTCAGTGATAGAACCAGTGTAACGCTCGATCATGCCAGCAACTTGCTCGCTTTGATCAGGGTGAACCATGAATACGATTTCGTAATGACGCATTTGGTTGCTCCTTACGGATTATTAGCTTCCACGAGTGGCCCGGTCGTCCAGAGGAAGCAAGGAACTAAAGATAAATGACCGAGTTTTAAGGACGGCAAATGTTATAGAAAGAACCCGGTATTGGCAAGCGCTATTTGGTGAATAATGAAACAGTTTTTCTGTCGCCATCTAGCCATCCGACAAACCGATGGATTTTGCTATAACAGCCTAAAAAGAAACGCCCACCAGCAAGTGGTGAGCGCTAATAAATTCATAGACTTAAAGCAGCGTTAACGCATTACTGAGCTAAACGCTGTCTTACCGCTTCGAACAGGCAAATACCCGACGCCACAGAAACATTTAAGCTCGATACGCTACCTGCCATTGGAATCTTAATCAGATCATCGCAAGTTTCACGAGTTAAACGACGCATACCGTCACCTTCTGCACCCATAACTACCGCAAGAGGACCCGTTAGCTTCGCTTGATAGATATCATGCGTTGCTTCACCTGCCGTACCCACAAACCATACGCCCTGCTCTTGCAGTGCACGCATTGTGCGAGCTAGGTTGGTTACGCGCACGAGAGGAACCGTTTCAGCTGCGCCACATGCAACCTTGCTTACCGTTGCTGTTAACGGCGAAGAGCGATCTTTAGGTACGATAACAGCAGCGACACCTGCGGCATCCGCGTTACGTAGACAAGCGCCTAGGTTATGAGGGTCTGTTACGCCGTCTAGAACTAACAGCAAAGGCTGTTCGTGCTGCGCTAGGATATCGTCTAGGTGAGTTTCATTAAGCTGCTTAGCAGGCTTCACCTTAGCAATAAGACCTTGGTGATTCGCACCTTGTGCTTTTTCATCCAACGGCTTACGACCCATCTGTTGAATCGACACACCAAACTGTTGCAGTTGGTTCAGTAATGGAAGAAGACGCTCGTCTTGGCGACCTTTCAATACATACGCTTCGATAAAACGTGCAGGATCTTTTTCTAGTACGGCTTTCACCGCGTGAATACCGTAAATAAATTCGTTACTCATTGTCTCAACTTACTCTTATTGCTCAGAGATGAATGACATCAATGCCGATGTGTCCACCTCTGTGTTGTTCATTTCGAGAGTATGCGTCTTGTGCCTGATACTCTCGCATTAAAGTCATTTCACACTAAATCAGTAGGCGCTAAACCTGATTAGAAGAGCGCCTTATTAGCCTTAAGATTTATCAGTCTTAAGATCTATCAGCCTTTGGCTTACGGCTTGCAGCACGCTTTTTCTTAGCGCGAGCTTTAGCAGCACCGGTTTTATTCGCTGGCTTTTTCTTCTTAGCAGGGCCTTCGCTGCTTCCGTCAGGTCGCTTAGTTGGCTCAACCATAGGCTTCGCTGATACACCTGGCTTATTACTCTTCACTGCTGAGCGCTTCTTGCTTTTCGCCTTTTTCATCGCTTCTGCTGCACGCTTCTTGGCTGTTTTGCCTTTGCCACGCGGCTGACGATCAGTGTCTTCTAAGTCAAAGTCGATTTGGCGAGTTTCTAAATTAACCGCAGAAACCTTCACTTTAACCGAATCACCCAAGCGGTAGATATTACCTGAGCTTTCACCCACTAGACGCTGACCAACAGCATCAAATTGGTAGTAATCATTCGCTAGCGCTGAGATGTGTACCAAGCCATCAATGTGCAGTTCAGTTAGACGAACAAAGAAGCCAAAACCAGTCACGTTGGCAATCACACCATCCATCACCTCACCGACATGGTCTTGCATGTATTCACACTTCAACCAGTCGTTTACTTCACGCGTTGCGTCATCAGCACGACGTTCAGTCATTGAACACTGCTCGCCGTAGAAGTCCATATCATCGAAAGTGTAGTGGTAACCACCAGTTGGCGTCCAACGTTCGCTGTTACGACCTTCTTCTTTCGCAATAAGGTACTTAATCGCACGGTGCAATAGCAAATCTGGGTAACGACGAATTGGCGAGGTAAAGTGAGCATAGCGTTTAAGAGCTAAACCAAAGTGACCCGCGTTATCCGCGTTGTATACCGCTTGCTTCATTGAGCGTAGCAGCATAGTTTGGATTAATTCACGATCTTCACGTTCATTAATCTGTTGCATCAGTTGTGCATAGTCTACTGGTGATGGCGACAGACCACCTTCCAGTGTTAAACCTAATTCACTTAAAAAGCTCTTGAAGCCCATTAAGCGCTCTTCGCCCGGAGTTTCGTGAACACGGTACAGCGCAGGCTCTTTCGCTTTTTCTACGTAAGATGCCGATGCGATATTCGCAAGAATCATACATTCTTCGATGATCTTGTGTGCATCGTTACGAATTACTGGCTCAATACGGTCGATCTTACGATCCGCATTGAAGATAAACTTAGTTTCTACCGTTTCAAATTCAATCGCACCACGTTCGTCACGCGTTTTCTTAAGCACCTTATACATCTTATGAAGCTCTTCAAGATGTGGTACTTCAGGTTCGTAACGCTCACGTAATTCTTCATTGCCATCTAAGATCGCGCCTACTTTGTTATAAGTAAGACGAGCATGAGAATTCATTACCGCTTCGTAGTGCTTGTAGCCTGACAGTTTACCTTTGTCTGAGATAGTCATCTCACACACCATACATAAACGGTCTACCTGAGGGTTCAATGAACACAAACCATTTGAAAGCACTTCTGGCAGCATTGGCACGACTTGTGACGGGAAGTATACCGAGTTACCACGGTTAATCGCTTCTTTGTCTAGCGCTGTATCTGGGCGAACGTAGTAACTTACGTCAGCAATCGCTACCCATAGACGCCAGCCGCCGCCTTTCTTCGCTTCACAGTAAACCGCATCATCGAAGTCACGCGCATCTTCACCATCAATGGTAACCAATGGCAGTTTACGCAGGTCTACACGTCCTTCTTTTGCTTCTTCAGGAACATGCTCACCTAGGTTTTCGATTTGCTTATCTACCGCTTCAGGCCACTCTTGTGGGATCTGGTGAGTACGGATCGCGATCTGCGTTTCCATACCCGGCGCCATGTTTTCACCAAGAACTTCGGTCACTTTACCCATCATGTTACGAGAACGACCACCACGATCCGTAATTTCAATCACAACCACATTACCCATTCGAGCACCGCCTTTATGCTCAGTAGGGATCTGGATGTCGTGACTAATACGCGAATCATCAGCAACCACGTAAGAATGGCCATATTCTAGGAAGAAGCGACCAACAAGTGGCGTTTTGCGCTCTTCAAGAACACGAACCAAACGACCTTCACGACGACCACGTTTACTGTTGTCAGTAGGCTGAACCAATACGTAATCACCGTGCATGATGGTTTTCATCTGATGATGCGGCAGCACGATATCATTGTCTTTACCCACACTGCCGTCTGGGCGAACCCAACCATGACCGTCTTTATGACCAATCACATAGCCTTTGATCAGTTCCATCTTCTCAGGCAATGCGTAGCACTGACGACGAGTAAAGATAAGCTGTCCATCACGCTCCATTGCACGCAAACGACGACGCAGCCCTTCATATTGTTCCTCTCCAGCAAGACCCAAAGCTTCGAATAGATCGTTGCGGTTCATCGGAATATTCGCGTCTGTTAGAAACGAAATAATGAACTCTCGGCTTGGTACTGGGTTATCGTAATTTTTCGACTCTCGGTCGGCAAAAGGATCAACAGTGGTTGTCGCTGTCGTATTTTCTGACGTTGGTGTGTTTTTTGACATAGGCGGGCCTGCTTAAGCAAGGAAGGTATATACCCCTAGTATATCTGATGCTAGGGGTAAGCTACAGATATGCTTTAGAAAACACTCAAATAACCTCAGATTGATACATATCTTCACTTTGTGAAACATCGCTTCATAGACGTGGATTATCATCAAAATTTCAAGCAAACGATAAAACAAACGTTTGCGCCATGAATGAAATACACTATTATCCACGCACTTTACCAACTCCTGTTCTGGGTATGATATGAAACTAAAACGCACTTTATTGGCTTCAGCTATGGCGAGCCTAGCGCTGTTCCCATTCGCAAGTTCGGCAATGGAAAAGGCTGACCTGATGATTACCGATGCGATGGTTCTAACCATGAACCAAGACAAAACGGTTTATGAAAGCGGTACTGTTGTGGTCAAAGACAACAAAATCATTGCGGTTGGAGATGCTTCACTAGAGAAGCAGTACCAAGCTAAGCAAGTGTTAGACGTTGATGGCGATATCGTTATGCCAGGTCTCATCAATACCCATACTCATGTATCAATGACAGTTTTCCGTTCGTTAGCCGATGATGTGCCAGATCGCCTACACCGCTACATCTTCCCGCTAGAGAAGAAGCTAGTATCGCGAGACATGGTACGCATTGGTGCCAACCTAGGTAACGTTGAAATGGTGAAAGGCGGTGTGACCACTTACGCCGACATGTACTACTTCGAAGATGAAGTCGCAAAAACCGTCGATAAGATCGGTATGCGTGCCATCCTAGGTGAAACGGTGATTAAGTTCCCAGTCGCCGACGCTGCCAACGCAGAAGAAGGCATTAAGTACGCGTTGAACTTCATTGAAGAATACAAAGATCACCCACGCATCACACCAGCGTTTGCCCCGCATGCGCCTTACACCAACACCACAGAGATCCTTCAGAAAATATCTAAACTATCCCTAGAATTAGATGTTCCAGTAATGATTCACCTTGCAGAATCACACCGTGAAGAAGAGAAAATCGCAGAGCGTTCTGATGGATTGTCCCCGGTTCAATACATGGACAGCATTGGCGCACTCAACAAGAACTTGGTGGGTGCACACATGATCCTTGTTGACGATCATGATATCGAACTGGTGAAGAAATCGGATATGGGCGTGGCTCATAACATGAGTGCTAACATCAAGTCAGCAAAAGGCGTATCACCTGCGCTTAAGATGTATGACGAAAACGTGCGTATCGGTTTAGGTACTGATGGCCCAATGTCTGGTAACACACTGAGCACCATTGATGAGTTCAACCAAGTCGCTAAAGTTCACAAGCTGGTTAATAAAGATCGTGCCGCAATGCCGCCGATCAAGGTGATCGACATGGCAACAATGGGCGCAGCAAAAGCGCTACACATGGAAGATAAGATCGGTTCTCTTGAAGCCGGTAAACTCGCCGACATCATAGTGATCGATACGAAAGCGCCAAACATGGTTCCGGTCTACAACCCATACTCTGCATTAGTTTACTCAGCTAACTCGGGTAACGTTCGCCACACCATCGTTGACGGTAAGATCATCATGCAAGACCGCGACATGCTAACGGTCGATGAAGATAAGATTCGCCAAGAAGCACTCGATTTCACCAAAGTCGTTCGTAAGACGGTGATTGAATCTGGTGAAGTTGTTCAATAACGCCACCGAGTGAGATAAACGGTTTACCGTTAAGATCAAAAAAGGCCTCATAGGTATTTACCTACGAGGCCTTTTTAATACGGTATCTTTCTATATCAAGATAGATGGTTAACGAGTGCAGTCGTTCACCATCTAACCTTAATTAATATTCGTAATTACCAGAACACGTCTCGACGTTTTGCTCGAGCGATAATATTGTCCGGCATTCTCTGTTCCAGACCGCTACGAAGCACGGTGATGCGTTTGTGTTGCCTGTCATCCGCAGTCACCGAGTTGTATAACCAGCGGTAAGCATCTTCATAATCTAACGGGCTACCGTAATCACGCAGCAAGAGTTCCGCTAAGTGAATGCTTGCACTGAGATTACCCATAGAGGCCGCTTCACGTAAATACGGAATCGCGCGCTCTTTGTCTTGTTGAACCAAGGTTCCACGAGAATAATAACGACCTAGCTGCTCTAGTGCAGCCGGTAAACCTTGATGCGCCGCGTTTTCCATATAGTAAATGCCAAGCTCGACATCTTGTGGAACACACACGCCCCAAGCCAACATATCACCGTATAAAAACTCATAAGAAGGCAAGCTAATACGCGTTGCACGAGCAACGATATCTTCAACTAACTGGCACTTATCAGCTTTCACTCGCTCTAGGTGTTGATTATTCTCGATTAAATTAATCAGTTCAGCTTCTGTATATATTGGAACGGGCTCTCCCACGTCAGTCAAATTTGCATGACTCAAGGGTGAGCTCAGCGCCATTATCAATGAAGCTGCTACAATTCGTAGCTTCATACCTGCACTCTATTATCTGTCGCTAAAGTTATCTATTGAGGGCCGCAGAGGATTTCTACACGCACAAAACAGGGTGAACTTCACTTTCCATGATATCTGTATCGGCAATAACCCCGACGGCTTTAGACAAAACTTGCCGCTAATGGGCAATATTTTGCCTGATGACGCTTAAAAGATCACCATCAAAGAGTGAGCGGTTAAATTGCAGGTATTAAAAAGCCGACTTAATAAAGTCGGCTTTTAGAAAACTATTTTATTATCAAAGCACTGTTCGTGCCTGGTAATCACTCAGCAGGCATTATGCGCCGTATGGGTGAACCTTGATGATAGTTTCGTTACGATCTGGGCCAGTTGATACGATATCAATTGGAACGCCAGTTAGGTCTTCGATACGCTTGATGTAATCTAGAGCAGCTTGTGGAAGCGCGTCGATAGATTTAGCACCAAATGTGTTTTCAGACCAACCAGGCATTGTTTCGTAGATTGGCGTCGCTTCTTCGAATGACTCAGCAGCCATTGGAGAAACTTCTAGGATAGAACCATCTTTCATCTTGTAACCAGTACAGATTTTTAGTTCTTCTAGGCCATCTAGAACGTCTAGTTTAGTTAGACACATACCAGATAGAGAGTTGATTTGGATTGCACGACGCATAGCAACAGCATCGAACCAACCAGTACGACGTAGACGACCAGTTGTTGCGCCAAACTCGTGACCAACATCGCCTAGGTGTTTACCAACTGGGTCTTGCTTCTCAAGGCCATCGTATAGCTCAGTAGGGAATGGACCTGAACCAACACGAGTACAGTAAGCCTTAGTAATACCAAGGATGTAACCGATGTGACGAGGACCGAAACCAGAACCTGCAGCAACACCACCAGCAGTCGTGTTAGAAGACGTTACGTATGGGTAAGTACCGTGGTCGATATCTAGTAGCGTACCTTGAGCACCTTCGAACATGATCTTGTCGCCGCGCTTACGTGCTGCGTCTAGTTCGTCAGTTACGTCGATAACCATCGCAGTTAACATGTCTGCGTAGCTCATCGCTTGCTCAAGAACTTCTTCGTAGCTTACTGTTTCAGCTTTGTAGAAGTGCTCTAGTTGGAAGTTGTGGAATTCCATCACTTCTTTTAGCTTCTCAGCAAATGCTTCTTTATCGAAAAGGTCGCCAACGCGTAGACCGCGACGAGCAACTTTATCTTCGTAAGCAGGACCGATACCACGACCCGTTGTACCGATAGCTTTAGCGCCACGAGCGATTTCACGCGCGTTGTCGATTGCAATGTGGTACGGAAGAATTAGAGGACAAGCTTCAGAGATGAAAAGACGTTCACGTACTGGAATACCGCGATCTTCAAGAGGCTTCATTTCTTTTAGAAGTGCGTCAGGCGATAATACTACACCGTTACCAATAACACATTTAACGTTATTACGTAGGATGCCTGATGGAATTAAGTGAAGAACGGTTTTTTCACCGTCAATTACAAGTGTGTGACCTGCATTGTGACCGCCTTGGTAGCGAACCACGTATTTTGCATCTTCAGTTAAAAGGTCAACGATTTTACCTTTACCTTCATCACCCCATTGGGTGCCTAGAACGACTACGTTATTTCCCATCTTTCCAATTTCTGTTGCTAATTAAAAATGGATTCTAGCACTGAATCACACTTCTTGCAGTCACTTTTTGTTCATAAACGTTAACGCTGTACAAAAATAAACCAGCCATAACTGGGGGCAGATGTGTAAAGATACTGATATCATTGCTTTTTTACAGACAAAAGGCAGAACCATGTCTCAATCAATTTGGCTCGCTATTGGGCTCGTACTTATTGTGGAAGGGCTCGGCCCCTTGATTGCACCCAATGGCTGGAGAAACATGGTCGCGCAACTGAGCGAGCAACCAGACACGCAACTGCGCCGCATTGGAGGCTGTCTTGTGGTGGCTGGAGCGGTTATCGCTTTCATGACCTACCGCTAGGTTTCTATAAGTACTAATCTGTTTATAAGTACCACTCTGTTAAGCGCCTTCCCTCGCGCCCCAATAGTGAATCCACAAACATGTCTCCTCCTGAAAGAAGTCATAGAAAACAAAAAGGCTCCCACAATGGGAGCCTTTTAAGTTTTAACGTATTTTGCTTATTAAGCTAAGCATTCGCTAACGCATCAGCTTATTTTGCTGGAGCGCCGCTTGCTTGATTCATGTATTGGAAGAAGTCAGTCTTCGGATCCAGTACTAGAATGTCGCTCTTATCGCTAAATGATGTCTCATAAGCTTGCAATGAACGCATGAAGCCGTAGAACTCAGGATCTTTGCTGAACGCATCAGAGTAGATCTTCGCTGCTTCTGCATCCGCATCACCACGAGTGATTCGAGCTGTACGGTCAGCTTCAGCAAGAACTGTTGCCACTTCTAGCTCAGCTTGAGCACGGATAACTTCCGCTTTCTCACGACCTTGAGAACGGTGTCTACGAGCAACCGATTCACGTTCTGCACGCATACGGCGGTAGATAGATTCACTGATTTCGTCAGGAAGGTTAATCTTCTTCATACGAAAATCAACAACTTCAACACCTAAATCAGCCATCGCACTTTCTGCCGTTCCAGACAAAACGTTTTCCATGATCTTATCGCGTTCGCCATCAACTTCTAGTGCTTCTGCAGCCGCTACCGTTGTGACGACTTCGCTATCAGCAGAGTCTGGCAGGATGTCCTTGTTACGAGGGCCTGACACGATCTGCTTAATTTCACGAGAACCAATTTCAGAACGAAGAACATCTGTCACTTTACGCTCAAGAAGTGCTTCTGCCGTCATGATATTACCGCCACCGGTACTCAGATAGAAACGTCCAAAATCAGCAATACGCCATTTTGCGTAAGTATCAATTAGAACGTCTTTTTTCTCTGATGTTACGAAACGGTCAGAACGGCCATCCATCGTTTGAATACGAGCATCAAGTACTTTTACGCGATCAAACATCGGTAGTTTAAAGTGCAGACCTGGTTCATAGATTCGTGATACGCCGTTGTCATCGAGAACTCGACCAAAACGAATTACCATGCCACGCTCACCTTCTTGAATCACAAACACTGACATCAATAGAAGGGCAATCGTCACAACTAATACAGGGATCATTAATTTACGCATTATTAGTATCTCCCTTGGCGTGAACTGTCTGAACGAGTTTGAGTGCTAGGCTTTGGATCCGCTTGAGTTTCTAACTCAATTTGATCGTAAGTTGATGATGCTTTTGCAGGGCGAGAGCCCGACTGAGAACCACCTTGTGCGCCTAGCTTATCAATTGGTAGGTATAGCAAGTTACCGCTTGATTCAGAATCAATCAGGACTTTCGATGTGCTTGAGTACACTTTTTCCATTGTATCTAGGTACATACGGTTACGTGTTACTTCAGGAGCAGCTTGGTATTCAGGTAGCAGTTTCTCGAATTGAGCAACTTGACCTAGAGCACCATTAACTGTGCGCTCTGAGTAACCCACCGCTTCTTTCTTCAAACGCTCAGCACGACCTGTTGCTTTTGGAAGAATGTCATTTCGGTAAGCTTCAGCTTCACGTTCAAAACGCTCTTCATCCTCACGAGCCGCGATAGCATCATCAAATGCATCTTTCACTTGCTCAGGTGGACGTGCTGACTGGAAGTTCACATCAACAATCAGAATACCCATATCGTAGCTATCAATAATACGGTTCAACGTTTCTTGAGTGCTTTGACGAATCTGCTGACGACCACTTGTCAGGATACTATCCATTAGTGAGTCACCAATTACCGCACGAAGCGCGGAATCGGTTGCTTGACGTAAACTGTCGTCTGCATTCGTTACACGATACAAGTACTTGTATGGGTCAGAAACACGGTATTGAACACCCATTTCAACGGTCACAACGTTTTCATCTTTCGTTAGCATCGTGCCAGCAGCACGTAGAGAACGAATCGCTTGAACGTTTACTAGTTGCTCATCACTGATTTCATCGATGAAGCGTGGGTGCCAGTTAAGACCAGGTTCTTCGATACGGTCGAACTGACCCAGTCGAAGTACTACTGCTCTTTCTGCTTCGCCAACGGTGTAGAAACCAGCGAAGAACCAGATAGCAATAGCAATAACGGCAATGACACCAAAGCCAATTGCACCGCCACCACCAATAGATGGCCCGTTACCGTTGCCACCCTTTTTACCAAACTTGCCACCTAACTTTTGACTTAGTTTATTAAACACTTCGTCTAGATCTGGCGGTCCTTGTTCTCGGCCGCCGCGATTATTTTTATTACCCCAAGGGTCATTATCGCGGCCGTTATTATCGCCGTTGTTGTTATTTCCAGGCTCATTCCACGCCATTAGAAAGCTCCATCATTTGATATGACGTTATACTGTAGCAGTCTCTTTGGTAACGATAAAGTCACCTAAGAGCGCCCCTTCTCTTTTTTCAAGTTTAGACCAATCTATTTGTTGCATTCGGATATCTATCAACAAGTTACCATTTTCATCATACTCTTCCTGTTGAATACATTTCATCTCGAAGAATAAGCTGCGAATACGGCCCTGATGTTGATGTGGAATACACAACCGGAATTGAACCATCTGGCTAGCTAAACGCTCAGTTAAAGCTTCAAACAGCAGTTCAATACCTTCTCCTTCCATTGCAGAAACCCAAACAGCGCGAGGTGCGCCCTCTTCGTCTCTTTCAATTCGAGGTTTTTGGTCTTCCATGCAGTCAATTTTGTTCATGACTACAAGGGTTGGCACTTCATGAGCATCGATTTCTTCTAATACTTCATGAACAGCCTGAATGTTCTCACGAAAACGGTCATCACTGGCATCAACAACATGTAACAAAATGTCAGCTTCCTGCGTCTCTTGTAATGTTGCCTTGAACGCAGCGACCAAGTCGTGTGGTAGATGACGGATAAAACCTACGGTATCTGCGAGAATTGCAGGCCCGACATCTGCCAAATCAATCTTACGTAGTGTTGGGTCTAGGGTTGCAAACAGTTGGTCTGCCGCATAAACACCAGCACTTGTGATGCGATTGAAAAGTGTTGATTTCCCTGCGTTGGTATAACCAACCAAAGAAATTGTTGGGATTTCAGCTCGATTACGAGCACGTCGTCCTTGTTCACGCTGTTTAGCAACTTTCGCTAAACGACGTAGTATTGCCTTTATACGGTCACGCAACAAACGTCGATCGGTTTCCAGTTGAGTTTCACCTGGACCACGAAGACCAATACCACCTTTCTGCCTTTCAAGGTGAGTCCAACCACGAATCAATCGGGTAGAGATATGACGAAGCTGAGCGAGCTCAACTTGTAGCTTACCTTCATGAGTTCGCGCACGTTGTGCAAAAATATCTAAGATCAAACCCGTGCGATCAATCACACGACATTTACACAATTGCTCGAGGTTGCGCTCTTGGGCAGGAGAGAGGGAGTGGTTAAAAATCACAATTTCAGCACCGGTCAGCTGAACAGCTTGTGCGATTTCTAGGGCTTTACCTTCTCCAACGTAGTATTTAGGGAGTGGGGATTGTCGGCTACCAGTAATCACTTGTAGCGTTTCTACCCCCGCTGAGGAGACCAGCATTTCACATTCGCTTAGATCTTCCCATTCTCCCTCTTGCGTGAAGTTGATATGAACAAGTACGGCTCGCTCGCCGGATTCATAACGGTCAAACAAGCAACCAACTCCTTATTACAGCGCAAGCTGTACAAATTGAACGATTAATCTTCAGTCTTCTCTGGACGATCAGATGGCGTGCGTTGCTCGCCGCTGTGGTGACTAACTGCGCGAGCAGGTACCACAGTAGAAATCGCATGCTTGTAAACCATTTGGTTTACTGTGTTCTTCAATAAGATCACGAATTGATCGAAAGACTCGATCTGACCTTGCAGCTTAATGCCATTAACAAGATAGATAGAGACTGGAATGCGCTCACGACGGAGTGCATTTAGGAATGGGTCTTGTAGCGATTGCCCCTTAGCCATTTTATTTTCCTTATTTGTATTTTGTTGTAATTATTTAGCTAGTGGTGCACAAAAAGGTGCGGCCTTTGCATCTGAGCTAAATGAATAAAAAAACTCCGTTGTTATTGAAAGGCTGTGATTTTTAAAAGCCTCAATAACGGATCCTTTCCAGAGTATATTCACGCAAAAGCGATCACATTATACACAGCAATACTAATCAGATGCTATTGCATCTGAAAGAGTTTCTAACGCTTGATCAATGTTTTCGCTATCTAACCAAGTTAAATCATCCCAACTGCGCAACCAGGTGATTTGTCGCTTGGCCAACTGACGGGTTGCACAGACACCACGGAAAACCGCTTCGTCTAAATCACAATTACCGTCTAAATAATCCCACATCTGCCTATAACCAACGCATCGGATCGATGGCAGTTCAGGGTGAAGATCTTCTCTGGCGTACAACGCCTTCATTTCATCTTCAAACCCAGCTTCTATCATCTTCTCGAAACGCAGCTCAATGCGGCGATGGAGTTCAGTCCTTTCCTTGGGAGCTATTGCAAATTGTTTTACACGAAATGGCAGGCTATCGCCTTTCGTTTGAGTTAGCTCTGTTAATGTTTTACCCGAAATTCGGTAAACTTCCAATGCCCTTGAAAGCCTTTGTGGATCATTTGGGTGTATTCTTTCAGCGGATACGGGATCTATCTCTCTTAATTGATCGTGCAATGCCTGCCAACCTTGTTCGATAGATTCCGCTTCAATCTGCTTACGAATCTCTTGATCCGCGGCTGGTAATGGCGATAAACCTTCCAACAATGCTTTGTAGTACAGCATTGTGCCACCAACAAGTAACGGGATTTTGCCTTCCGCTACAATCTTATTCATTTCATTGATCGCATCACGACGAAAATCTGCCGCAGAATACGCTTCGCTTGGATCCAAAATATCAATCAAGCGATGAGGTGCGAGCTCAAGCTCTTCCGCATCCGGTTTAGCGGTACCAACATCCATGTCTTTGTAGATCAATGCCGAATCGACGCTGATGATCTCTACAGGGTATTTCTGACGTAAGCGGATAGCTAAATCTGTTTTTCCTGACGCCGTTGGGCCCATTAAAAACAACGCTAAAGGTAATTTTTCAGTCATGATATTTTGTATTTGCTTCTCTGTTTTAGCGCTTTTTAGCAAAGGGCTTTGTGTCGCGACGTATTCAGCTAAAAAGACAAAGGTCGTCGCGAAAAAATTAAACCGTAAACGCGGCTATAGTCGCTGAAAAGTCGATAGGATTAACAAACTCTGGATCATCTAATGGAAGTAGACCATGCCAAAGTTGTTCTAGTTCCCCAACTAGTTGAACCGCTTCAGATAAAGTGTAGTCGCTTTTTACTTGTGCGGTTTGAATCCCGATCCAGTTAACCAAAGCTGACAACATGTCATTAGGTTGCTTCACTGCACCCTGGGCATTTATTGAAGCCGCGTAAGATAACAGATCTGGGATCAAAATTTGTAAGTTTTGCTGCCTTAAAGGAGAAGGCACGCCCATCACCATTACCGCCTCGCTGTTTCGCGCCTTAAGCTCAATCCCCAGTAATGCCAGAGTTTGACTCAGCGCCTTAGCAACTTCGACAAGTTCACTACCCAGCTTAATCGATAAAGGCACCAATAGTGGTTGGCTTTTTAACGCGCCACCTCGAGTATCAAGCTGACCAACAACACGCAATAACTCAGCCTTAGCCAAGGAAACCAGCACACTGCCGTTCTTATTGCCCATTACCAGATACTGACGTTCCACAATCGAGACCGCTTTGCCCAAGTCCGTTACAGGTGCTCTTGGCTTTAAATGAACAGGATTCTGTTGAGCAGGCTTAGCTTCTTTATTTTCTTTATTTTCTTTATTTTCTAAGTTGTCTCTGGTTTCTACTGGTGCCACATGCTCTTGAGAAAGTGAAGGCTGTACAACTTGCTCATCAAAATCTGGCGTTTTCAGAAGCTCTTTATAGGCTTTCACTTCTCGCTTAGATGGCGCGGGTTCACCATGATGTTGGTGTGGCTCTTTCTCTTTTTTAGGTTCAGGTCGAGACTCTATCCACTCTTGGCGAGAGGAACCGGTAAAACTGCTGTCACTAGTAGCCGAGCTTCGGCCAGCAGATGAACTTGAGCTGGTTGATGGAGCATAGTGTCGCCCACCATCATTAACGCTGTGTTGAGGCTTGTCATGAACCTGCTCAGATTCGGCTTTTCTCGGGTAGGCTGGTGTTTGCTCAATAGCGTGTCGCACCCTATCCGAAACTTGGGTTTGATCCGAACTGCTAGGCATTACGCTTTCTGGCTCAGCGAAACTTGCAACACCATCAACTGCAGAGCTCGTACTATCTTGCTGATGATGAATCACTTCTGACTGATGAAAAGCCGACTGATTGATTGGTGCAGCATCGATCTGCTTGCTCTGCGCTAAACCATCGCTCAATGCTTGGTAAATAAAGTCATGCACAAGGCGCGCTTGATGAAAACGCACTTCATGTTTTGCAGGGTGGACATTCACGTCCACCTGATGTGGGTCGAGTTCAATGAACAACACATACGTCGCGAATTGGTCTGGACGCAGGCTGGTTTCGTAGCTTTGACGAATCGCATGGTTGATCAGCTTGTCACGCATCATACGACCATTCACATAGCAGTATTGCAGGTCGCTTTGCTGTCTGGCCCCTTCAGGTGTGGTGATCCAGCCATGAAGTTTTAAGCCTTGGTGCTCAAGTTCGATCTTAAGCATATGGCGAACAAAAGGATTGCCACATACCGCAGCGATGCGCTTTTCTGCTTGAACTTCTGTCTTGGCAGCGCGGTACTGACGAATCATCTTGCCGTTATGACGAAGGTTGATCGTCACATCAAAGCGACTTAATGCAATACGCTTGAGCAACTCATCAATATGGGTGAATTCAGTCTTCTCGGTGCGTAAGAATTTGCGGCGCGCTGGTGTATTGAAGAACAGATCCAACACCTCAACCGAAGTACCAATTGGGTGTGCTGCTGGCTGCAGTTTTACCTGCATATCACGACCTTCACTGTGTGCTGCCCAAGCTTGATCTTGAGTGGCAGGGCGTGAAGTCATGGTCAAGCGCGCAACCGAGCTAATACTCGCCAGCGCTTCACCACGGAAACCGAGGCTGACGATCGCCTCTAGGTCATCAAGAGTGTGGATTTTGGAGGTAGCATGACGACTCAGTGCCAAGGCAAGCTCATCTTTTACGATGCCTTTACCATTGTCACGAACGCGGATCATCTTGGCGCCACCTTTCTCGATATCAATATCGATACGTGTCGCACCAGAATCCAAACTGTTCTCAACCAACTCTTTTACAACAGAAGCGGGTCTTTCTACCACCTCACCCGCTGCGATTTGGTTAGCTAACCGAGCTGGCAGTATTTTGATCGTCATATTTATAGCTACCTTACTGCCATTGATGGAAACGCTGCTACGTTTGCACTAGTTCTTATTTTTTATCATTGATATACCTGAAGCTGTTTAGCATTCCCAAGACTACTTGTGAGGAATAATCAACACTTGGCCGATAGCTAGACTGTCAGATCTTAGCTTATTCGCTTGGCGAATGCTGTTGACGCTCACGCCGTATTTCGAAGCTATCTTGCCAAGGTAATCACCTCTTGCAACTTTGTGTTTGCGCAGAGGAACATCTTTAACTTCAACCGTAATACGTAACTTTTGGCCTACTCTCACCGTCTCTGATTTCAAACGGTTCTCACGTTTAATATCAGCCACCGACACTTTATAGCGGCTGGCGATCTTACCTAGGTACTCTCCAGACTTAACCGTGTGAGTGATGGTCTTCATTTTAACCGCACTGCTTGATGATGAAGTTGAAGCACTGCCTGGAATCTTAAGTACTTGGCCAATTGCTAGGCTGCTCGATTTCAGATTGTTGAACTTCATCAACGTCTGTGTCGACGTACCATACTTGCTCGCAATCACAGACAAAGACTCACCACGAGAGACTTTATGTTGGCTCACGCTGCCCGTTGATGACGTTGCGTTAGACAAGATAATCCCTTCAGGCGGGTTAGCCTTCAAATACTTAACCACCGCTTTAGTCACTGCTCGTGCCAATTTATCTTGGTGCGAACGTTGGAAAAGAAGCTTCTCTTCCGTCGGATTCGAAATAAAACCTGTCTCTACCAGTACTGATGGGATCTGTGGTGAACGTAATACGGCTAAGCTGGTGTTAATCGGCTTGCTATTGTGCAGTTTCGCAACCTTACCCATTTCAGACAGAATTGCCGTTGCCAGTTTGTAGCCCTCTTTTTGAGAGTGGCTAAACTGCAAATCAAGCAGGGTTTGGTTTACGTTCTTATCATCAATATTGCTTGTGAACGCTGCACCGCTACCACCAAGCAATTCAGACTGTTTCTCTTTATTCTCAATCCAACGAGAGATCTCTGTATTTGCGCGTCGAGTGTTCAATACAAACACTGAACCACCTCTTGGTTGAGGCGTCGTAAAGGCGTCGGCGTGAATAGAGATCAACAGGTGAGCTTCATTCTCTCGAGCAATCGCAACACGTCGATTCAGGTTCACAAAGTAATCAGCATTACGAGTCATACGAGTTTTGATCCCCGGGACCGCATTCAGTTGAGCTGCTAACTTCTTAGAAATACTCAGAGTCGCGTCTTTTTCGTATTTACGCGTAGGACCAATCGAACCTGGGTCTTCACCACCGTGGCCAGGATCAATCACAATTAGAATATCTTTCTGGCGCTTAACCTGATTAATGTTCTTACTTACCGTTGGCTTACTCGGTGTCGATGTCGCTTTACTTGCCGCACCATGAGGTAAGTCGATCACCAAACGGTGTCCATACTGACCACCTGGGGTCGGGCTCAGTTTGAATAATTCTGCTTTAGACGACTTCTTTAACTCAAAAACCAAGCGATAGGTGTTTTTGTCTGGCGGTGAGCTCTTACGAATCTTAGATAGAACAGGGCTGTCTTTCACCTCGACCGGTAACTTAGTCGCAAGACTGGTATTTTTTAAATCAACCACTAAGCGACTCGGGCTACTCAGGGTGAAATAGCTAAAGTCCGCTTCTGATTTTAAGTCGATAACCACACGAGTTTCTTCTGGAGAAGGCCAAACCCTTAAACTTTTCAGTGAGTTTGCAGAAACAAGTGAAGAAAACAGTATAGAAAAAACAGCAGCCATCATGGCCACTGTTGAAATAAGGCGTTTAGAAATCAACATAACTCCAACTGACTAAGTAAGCGCTGTCCGTATTCACTATTAGCGGTTAAAGAAACAATACGGTGATCGTCTTGGTAACGAATATCAATATCCAAATCGGCTTCTGGTAGCATCCCATAACCTTTCTCAGGCCACTCAACCAAACAGATAGCATCCGGCGTAAAATAGTCACGAATTCCCATAAACTCTAACTCTTCAGGATCTGCTAGGCGATAAAGGTCAAAGTGGTACACCTGCCAATCTGCAAGTTGATAAGGTTCAACTAGAGTATACGTTGGGCTTTTTACATTTCCTTGATGGCCAAGTGCTTTTACAAAGCCACGACTGAAAGTCGTTTTACCTGCGCCAAGATCACCATGCAGATAAATAGTCGTCTGCTGTGAGCAAAGATTAGAAAGCTCCGTTCCTAATTGAATCGTTGCTTGTTCATCTTTCAAAGTAAATTGTTTCGTGCTCATGAATACGTTCTCTAAAAATCGATCGTTGACTATATAAAAATCAAAAGAACAAGAATAGTAAACCGTGATGCTTTTGGGAGACAAGCACTCAAGTGTAAGTTCTATGAAAAATACTGATCAAAACGCGTCTGTTCTGGTCAACACCACTAAGATCCGTTAAGATCCGCCCCCATTTTTGCCGAACCTAATTTTAATTAGCCTTATCTCTAATTGTAAAACAGAGAAAATAAGAAATAAGCCATGAATCTAGACCATCTTGCTGAAAAAATTAAAATCTGGGGAAAAGAGCTGGGCTTTCAAAAAGTTGGCATCTGCGATGTTGATTTAAGTGAACACGAAGCCCCTCTTCAAGCATGGCTAGATGCAGGCAACCACGGCGAAATGGATTGGATGGCTCGACATGGGATGATGCGTGCACGTCCTGATGAACTTCACCCAGGCACAATTCGAGTGATCAGCGCTCGAATGAACTACCTACCACCAGAAGCTCAGTTCGCCTCTAACCTAAGCGATACCACTCAAGGCTACATCAGCCGCTATTCTTTAGGCCGCGACTATCACAAATTGTTCCGTAACCAGTTGAAAAAACTAGGACAAAGAATTGAAAAAGAGGTCGAGGGTTTAGACTCACGCCCTTTCGTCGATTCAGCGCCCATTTTGGAAAGACCACTCGCTCAAAAAGCAGGGTTGGGCTGGACAGGTAAACACTCATTAATTCTTGATAAAGACGCTGGCTCTTGGTTCTTTCTAGGGGAGCTGTTGGTTAACATCTCTCTTCCAACGGATGAACCCAGTGTCGATGAGTGCGGCAAATGCACCGCATGTATCACTTCTTGCCCAACGGGTGCCATTATTGCTGATGGCGTGGTTGATGCGCGCAAATGTATTTCGTACTTAACCATTGAATATGATGGTGTGATCCCTGAAGAGTATAGAGATGCCATTGGTAACCGTATCTACGGTTGCGATGATTGTCAGTTAGTTTGCCCGTGGAATCGTCATGCCGAACTTACAGAACAAACAGACTTTCACCGCAGAGAAGATTTCCAAGAAGCCGATCTGGTTTCACTTTCAAGTTGGGACGAAGCAACCTTCCTAAAGAAAATGGAAGGCTCAGCAATCAGACGTATCGGCCACACCCAGTGGTTACGCAATATCTTTGTTGCGATGGGCAATGCACCATTTCAACAACGCATTATTGAAACCCTGGAGTCTCATCAAGGCAAAAACGAAATGCTTGATGTGCATATTGAGTGGGCTTTGAATAAACAACTACAGCAGTTACCCAACGCTAGCAGTGTGCAAGAAGATAGCTCTACGCAGAAAAATAGCTGTGTGCAAAAAAGTAACAGCAAAATCTCCACCAAAAAGCACCGGCTGATACGCATCGTTGAGAAAGGACTACCAAGAGACGCCTAGCCCTTTTGGTATCAACGATTGACAGCGACACCCACATCGATAGTCCAATATTTAAGACAACTCGTTGCACATAATTTTAGAACAATGTTTGACCTTGTTCTCAATTCTAACAATGTGGAAAAAATTCAGAACTCTCGTAAACTTCCGACACCCGAGCAAAGTTAAACACAGTACCGATAAATGATTAAGATCAAAAAACAACAAGTTAACGATCTTTTATTAAATCCAAGATAGGCATCCAACTTGATAAAAAACAACAAGTTACGATCGCTGCAATTCATCTAATATATTGAAAACAAGAAAGATCTTTTAGGGATAGGTAAAGAATTAAGCCTGAAACAACTTTATCAACTAAGTTATCCACACCTAACATTTTGTGGATAAGTCTGTTTATAGATGTGAAAAACCTCAAGTGTCTGCTTCAGAGACCTGATATTTACTAGCATTTCAGTTGCTAAGAAAAATTTAAGACAAAAAAATATCCACCATGATGGAGGATTATTTGCTTTTTTGGGGGATTATGCTTCGCAGCATTAAAGAAAGAGCGTGACCTTTGTGGTCGCCTTTAAACTCTGTGATCTAAAGAAAAACACGGTGGTTTAAAGAGTCTTAATAGCTTTTTTAGAAGAAAGCTGGAGCGATACATCGGGTTCGAACCGATGACCTCAACCTTGGCAAGGTTGCGCTCTACCAACTGAGCTAGTATCGCATAAGTTAACCGCTATCGCGTTTAACTGTAATGTGGTTGCGGGAGCCGGATTTGAACCGACGACCTTCGGGTTATGAGCCCGACGAGCTACCAAACTGCTCCATCCCGCGTCCGGATGCATTGTTTAAGACAATGAGACTAAACCATTTTCATCTTCAGCATAAAGCGTGAGAGAGAATTTGGAGCGATACATCGGGTTCGAACCGATGACCTCAACCTTGGCAAGGTTGCGCTCTACCAACTGAGCTAGTATCGCATTAGTTAGTCGCTGCTCTTACTGCCTTGGGCAACAGATAGCGCTTAACTGTAA